>DATAUQ010000085.1:0-25021 GCA_036268155.1 Verrucomicrobiia bacterium
AATAGCCGGTGTTGGAGATTTCGACGGTGCGGATATCGGACTTGTTCAGATTTTTTTCCGGCTGGCCGCCGCGCGGCAATTTAAGATCTATACTTTGTTCGAGCAGCGGCGTGGTGATGACAAAGATGATAAGCAGCACAAACGCAAGGTCGAGCAGCGGCGTGATGTTGATTTCGCTCAACGTCACCATCTGACTGCGTTGTGAGAATCGTCTCATCGTAAAAATTATTCGTCCGCCAAAAATTCCGTTTCCATCTTGGAAACAAGTTCCTGTGCGAAATTGTCGAGGCCGACCGTGAATACGCGCAGATTATGCACGAGCCAGTTGTAGCTGAACATCGAGGGGATCGCCACGAGCAGGCCGGCGACCGTCGTGATCAGCGCGGCGCTCACGCCCGGCGCCATCGCGGCCATCGTCGCGCTGCCCTGCTGGGCGATTCCGGCGAACGTGCTCATCACGCCCCAGACCGTTCCGAGCAAACCGATGAACGGCGCACCGCTCACGGCGATCGCCAGCAGAATCAAACCCGATTCCAGCTTCAACGATTCCTGCGCGACGACGTTCTCCATCGCGCGTTTGACATGCTCCATGTTTTTGAGCGAGACCTGCTGCTTGCTGCGTTCGCCGCCCGGCCCACGCAACCGCGCGTCGAGTTCCACGCAGCCGGTCTGGTAAACCATGTAAAGCGGACAGCCTTCGACCTGCAATTTGCGGTCGAACATATCAAGCACTTTTTTCTGCGAATGAAATTCCTGGTCGAAATAATAATTTAATTTTCGCGCGCGACGCATTTGCAGCGCCTTTGAAACCATGACCGACCACGCGACGATGGAAAAAATGATCAGGCAAACGATGATCGCCTTGGCTTCCGGCGTCGCCTGATCCCAGACATAGACGAGTTCCGACTGTCTGGCAGCGGTTCCCGCAGCGGCAAATAGATAAAGTCCACCCATAAAATTCCGACGATGACTTGGCCGTGAGGAACCAAAGCGGCCAATGGCAGGAGGTCGAACAATTTTTCCTGCCGCGCGGATTATCATTCACGCGCGAAAAAATGCCAAGTCTTTTTGCGTGAAAAACAAACTTTGTCCGCGCCGGAAAATCGCTTACAAAATATGCGATGTCACGTCCGCGCCTCATCGCCCTGCTCCTCGCGCTCACCACGCTGCTGGCTTATCTGCCCGTCGTGCACGACGGTTTTGTGGATTTTGACGACCAGGATTATGTCACGGACAACACGGTCGTGAAAAACGGCCTGACGTGGGCGGGAATCAAATGGGCGTTCACCACCGGCCACGCCGCGAACTGGCATCCGCTCACCTGGCTTTCGCACATGACGGATTGCGAACTTTTTGGCCTCAATCCCGGCGCGCATCATTTCGTCAATGTTTTGTTTCACGTCGCGAACGTCGTTTTGCTTTTCGTGTTGCTGCTGCGGCTGACCGGCGCGCTGTGGCCGTGCGCCTTCATCGCCGCGCTGTTCGCGTGGCATCCGCTGCACGTTGAATCCGTCGCGTGGATTTCCGAGCGCAAAGACGTGTTGAGCACGTTCTTCGCGTTCGTGACCCTTTTAAGTTATGCGCGCTATGCCAAAGAGAATTGCCGCCGCAGTTTTTGGTTCGCCTTGATCTTCTTTGCGCTCGGCCTGATGGGCAAACCGATGCTCGTCACGCTGCCGTTTGTCATGCTGCTTTTGGATTACTGGCCGTTGCAGCGATTCAACGTTTCAACGATTCGATTGCTCGTCGAAAAAATTCCATTCTTCCTGCTCACCGTCATTTCCTGCGTCGTCACTTTTCTGGTGCAATCTCAACAAGGCAAGGGCGGCGCCGTCGCCTCGCTCGTAATGGTTCCGCTGCATTACCGGTTCTATAACACGGTGGCTGCTTACGGACATTATTTGTTGAACATGGTCTGGCCGGTGAATCTGTGCGTCATCTATCCGCTGCCGGGTTATTTGTCATGGATGCACGCAACAGCGGCGAGTTCCGCCGCAGTTCTGCTGCTGATTTCATGGCTCGTCGCGCGCGGATGTCGGAGGCGTCCGTATCTGGCGGTCGGGTGGCTGTGGTTTCTCGGCACGCTCATTCCCGTCATCGGCCTGGTGCAAGTCGGCTCGGCGGCGCTGGCCGACCGTTACACTTATTTCCCTCTCATCGGGATTTTCATCGCCATTGCTTTTGGCGCAGCCGATTTGGTGAATCGTTTTCAAATTCCAAAAATTATTCCGGCCGTTGCCGGCATTTTGATCCTCATGGCCTGTCTGGCGCTTACCGAAAATCAATTGCGCTACTGGCGCGACAGCGAGACGCTTTTCACCCGTGCGCTGGCCGTGACCGAAGACAATAACGCCGCGCACGTCAACCTGGGCGTCGCGCTGGAGCAAAAAGGCGAATTGCACCGTGCGCTCGCCGAATATCTCGTCGCGGAACAACTGGCTCCGGAGTTGTATCACATCCACAATAATCTCGGAAATCTGCTCGACACGCTGGGTCATCCCGAAGCAGCGCTGGCCGAATATCGCAAAGCGGTTCTTTTGAATCCCGGTTTGCCCGCGTTGCACGACGGCATGGGCACGGTTCTGGCCGAACTCGGACGCTTCAGCGAAGCCATGGCCGAATTCACCAACGCCGCGCAACTCGACCCGGCCTATCCCTGGCCGCATTTTGAAATGGCCAAAACGCTGCTCAAACAAGGACATGACGCCGAGGGCATTGATCAATTCCGCGAAGCGCTGCGGCTCGACCCGGAAAATTTTCAAATCCTCGCCTACATCGCCCACGTGCTTGCCGCCGAGGAAAATCCAAAGATTCGCGATGGCAGAACCGCGCTCGTCCTCGCCGTCAAGGCCAACACCCTGACCGGCGGCGCGCAACCGTATGTCCTCGACGCGCTCGGCATGGCCTGCGCCGCGACCGGCGATTTCACCAACGCGATTGATGTGACGCAAAAAGCCCTCGATCTTGCCAATGCCGCAAAAATGAAAAAGCTCGAACCAATCCGGCAACGGCTGGAGCTTTACAAAAAAGACAAACCGTGGCGCGAATCGTTTCTGGCCACAAACAATGCCGCCGCGATTCATCCGTGAAACCAGATCAGCCCAGCGCCATGTTTCAACCGCGATTCATTGCGCTGCTGCTCGCGCTCGTCACGCTGATGATTTACCTGCCGGTGCTGCACGACAGCTTTATAAATTATGATGACGACGATTACGTCACCAACAACCGGATTGTTAAAAATGGTCTGACGCCCGCCGGCATCCACTGGGCATTCACGACTTTTCACGCGGCGAACTGGCATCCGGCGACATGGCTGTCGCATATGCTGGACTGCGAACTCTTTGGACTCAATCCAGCCGCGCACCACTTCGTCAATGCTTTGGTTCATTCGGTAAATGCCGCCCTGCTTTTCATTTTGCTGCTGCGGCTGACCAATTTGGCTTGGCCAAGTTTAATTGTCGCCGCGCTGTTCGCGTGGCATCCGCTGCACGTCGAATCCGTGGCGTGGATTTCCGAACGCAAAGACGTGTTGAGCGCATTCTTCGCGCTGCTGACATTGTTGAGCTATGCAAAATATGTGAAGGAAAATTGCCGCCGAAGTTTTTGGTTCGCGCTTTTATTTTTCGCACTCGGCCTGATGGCCAAACCGATGCTCGTCACATTGCCGTTTGTCATGCTGCTTTTGGATTACTGGCCGTTGCAGCGATTCAACGATTCAACGATTCAACGATTGCTCGTCGAAAAAATTCCATTCTTCCTGCTCACAGCTATTTCGTGCGCCGTCACTTTTTTCGCCCAACGTGCTGAAGCCATTCGCACGCTGAACCAAGTGTCGCTGCCATTGCGATTTGAAAACGCGGCCACGGCGATTGCAACGTATCTCGCGCAAATTTTCTGGCCGTCCGGCCTGGCTGTGTTTTATCCGATGCCGGAAAAAATTGCGCCGCCGGCCATTTTTATTTCCGCCGCAGCTTTGATTTTCATTTCTGCGCTTGTCTGGCTGGCGCGAAAACGAAATCCCTGTTTGCTTGTCGGCTGGCTGTGGTTTTTCGGCACGCTTTTCCCGGTCATCGGCCTGGTGAAAGTCGGCGACGCCGCGCACGCCGACCGTTACACTTATTTTCCTTCGGTCGGAATTTTTATCGCCGTTGTATTTGGAGTTTGGATTTTGCTAAAACAACCGCGCGCACGGAAAATTTTTATTGTCGCCAGTCTGTTTGCGCTCGTTGCTTGCGTTGCATTGACGGAACATCAATTGCGATTCTGGCGCGACAGCGAAACGCTTTTCCGCCGCGCCATCGCCGTGACTGAAAACAACGCCCCCGCGCATCTCAATCTTGGCGCGGCGCTCGAAACCAAAGGCGAATCCAAAGGAGCGCTGGCTGAATATCGCGAAGCATTGCGGCTCGACCCGAAACAGTTCGAGGCCGACAGCAACATCGGCAAACTGCTTTTTACGCAAGGCAAGTTTGCCGACGCATTGCCGTATTGCGAACTCGCCGTGCGTTTGAAACCCGACCGCGCGACCCTGCGCAACAATCTCGGACTCACGCTCGCCGGGCTTGGCCGTTTCGACGAAGCGCTCGCGCAATTCGCCGAGGCCGCGCGGCTGGATGAGAATTATGCCGTCCCGCGTTTTCAAACCGGGCGCACGCTGCTCAAACTTGGACGCGATGCCGAGGCGTTGCCGCAACTGTTCGCCGCGCTGCAAATCGAGCCGGATAATCTACAGTTTTTGATTTTCACCGCCCGCGTGCTGGCAGGCGACAAAAATCCGCAAGGCCGTGACGGCGAAAAAGCTTTTGTCTTCGCCAGCCGGGCAAGCCAACCTGCCAGTTCATCGCAGCCGATAATTCTCGATACGCTTGCCATGGCTCTGGCGGAGCGGAATCATTTTGACGAAGCACAAAAAATTCAGCGGCAGGCCATCGAACTGGCCGGGAAAAGCAATGACCGCGAGGATTTGGATGCGATGCAACAGCGGCTGGAGCTTTACAAAAATCGTCAGCCGTGGCGCGAATCGTTCCTCGCCACGAATGCGCCGGTGAAAAATTAAATCTCCGCCAGCAAGTTCAGAGTTCGCCGCACTTGCGAAACTTTCAGAACTTCAGCCAACTCCCTTTTTTCGCCCAGACACGGCAGCGACAGGATTTTTTCCGGTGATAAAAATTGTTCCAGCAGTCTTGCATTGGACTTGGTGGCTGCGTCCGGTTTCGACGGAGACATCAAAACAATTTTTGCCTTCACCCTGAAATTTTCCGGCAACGCTCCGAGCGTGAGCAAAACATGGTTCACCGCGCCAAGTCTGCTTTGCGCGACGATGATTGGCGTTGCGCGCAACGCCAAAATCAAATCGCGCGAATTGAAATTTTCTCCGAGCGGACTTAACAGGCCACCCACGCCTTCTACCAGCACGACGTCAAAATGTTTTTGCATCGCACGCGCGTGCGCGAGGATTTGAGAAAATTTCACCCGTTTATTTTCTTTGCGCGAGGCAAGCAGCGGCGCAATTGGCGCGCGGAAATGCCACGAATTGATTTCGTCGAGCGTGAGCGCGCCGTTCATGGCGGCGTGCAACGCGCGGGCGTCGCCGCGACCTCCGGAGCAAATCGGTTTGAGCGCAGCCGCGTTGATGCCGCGTTCGCGCAAAAATCGCGTCAACAGCGCGGTCAAAACCGTTTTGCCGACGCCAGTGTCCGTGCCGGTGATGAACAACATTCGTTTCATTCACGGCATCAAAGCGGAAATAGTTTTACTGCGCCATCAAAACCAGTCGGCCTTGCACAAGGTATTCTGTCATTTGTTCTCTTTCCGGTGGTCATTTTTTTTGATAAAAAACCGCCGTCATGGCGCAACCAGAATCGAACGAACGCAAATGGGTCTTGCTGTTGTGCCTGCTCGCCGCCATCCACACGTTTGTTTTTTCCGCCGCATTTCCTTTTTTCAACAATGTGGATGAGCAGGCGCACTTCGATCTGATCGTAAAGTATTCGCACGACCAGATTCCGCGCCGGCTCGAGCCGATGTCCGCCGAATCGGCGCAATACATCGTGACCTATGGCACGCTGGAATATCTCGGCGATTTCCACGGCGAACCCGTTCCGCCGCCGCCGTGGACGCAACCGCCGGAAAAAGTCAGCCGGACGCTGTTCGCCAATGAAAGCGTGTGGAAAAAAGTGATCAATTGGGAGTCCGCACAACAACCGCTTTACTACGTCCTGGCCGGGGCGTGGTGGCGTCTGGGCGGATGGTTCGGTTTTGAAGGTGGCCATCTGCTTTATTGGCTCCGCTTCCTTGATTTGTTTTTCGTGGCGGCGCTGGTCTGGCTAAGTCATGTGGCGGCGCGAATAATTTTTCCCGAACGTAAATTCATACAACTCGCCGTTCCCGCGCTGCTGGCTTTCATGCCGCAAAGCACATTCTATTCGATCCAGAACGACGTGCTTTCGCCGCTCTGCTTCGGGATGGCGTTCATCTGCCTGATGAAATTTTTCCGCGCGGAAACACCGGATGTCCGGCTGGGAACCGTCACGGGACTGGCGCTCGCCCTGACGTTTCTGGCTAAAATCAGCAATCTGCCGTTGCTGGCGGTTTCCGCGCTGGCCCTGGCTTTCAAATTTTTTCAACTGGTCAAAGCCGGAAAATTCCGCGCGGCGACTCCGGCGATTCTGGCGATCATTATTTGCGCCGGACTGCCGATCGGCGGATGGCTCGCCTGGTGCAAATTTGCCTTTGGAAATTTCACCGGCGCGGACGCGAAAATCGCGCTGCTCAATTGGACGCTCAAACCTTTTGGCGAATGGTGGCACCACCCCATTTTCACGCCGCACGGTTTTTGGATTTTTATTTCGGGACTTTTGGCGACGTTCTGGCGCGGTGAATTTTTATGGCATCACCAGCCACTGGCGTCGCCGGTTGGGGACATGATTTACATCGGTTCGTCCATTGGTTTCGTCGGCGTTGCCATTGTTGCTTTGCTTTTGCACTCCACAGTCCTGACCGGCTCACAGCGTCAATCGCTTTGGTTCAGCTTTGGGTGCTTTGCAGCATCGGTGGCATTCCTCGGCTTTTTGTCCATCATCTATGATTTTGGCGACTGCCCCCGGCCGTCGCGCGAACTTCCTTATTTTACATCCGGCCGGATGATTCTGGGCGCGCTGATTCCGTTTCTGCTGCTGTTTGTTTATGGGCTTGACCATGCGTTGAGCCGGATAAAAAATCAGTGGCTCAAGCCGCTTTCGCTGGCGGGAATCATCCTGTTCATGGTCATTTCGGAAATTGCCATAAACCGGACGGTTTTTTCCAGCCAATACAACTGGTTTCATATGTAAAGCGCGTCAGCAGTTTGGAAACGATGTGAAATCACAATGGCCTTGATTTTAGGACAAAGCAGATTCAGGTTTTAGGGCGTTAGGCGACAGCGCGCTTGAACATACAAGGCAAAAAATGATCATAATTGTATGGAGACGATGGGGCATTCTAGTGCCATTCATTTCTATCTTGGGTGCAGTTGGCGCGCAATACCTGTTTCATCCTGTTGGTCGGGTGCAGAGCATCTATTTTTTTATCCCAGCAGCGATTCTCTTGGCTGTCGGTCTTCTGATGGATAAGAAGCAGATGGTTAATGAATTTTTCTTCATTCCGACAAAATACTGGTCAATCATTTTGAGTATATTGGGTGTGGTGATTCTTTTCACCGGATGAGATTGCTGCCTAACAAGTCGCCACCAACTTGATTTCAAACTATACTACTACCAGCTTTCAAAACCGTTGACGTTCTCCGTTAAATTCATTTACCCTGCACGGCTCGTTAAACGAGAATCATTGTGAACATCACTGTCGAAAATCTGGCGCCGTGCAGAAAATTGCTGCGGGTGGAATTGGACGCGAAGTCCGTGGACGAAACCTTCGACGCCATCACGAAGGATTATCAGAAGCAGGCGTCGCTGCCCGGTTTCCGGCCTGGCAAGGCACCGCGCGACATGGTGATCAAAAAATACGAGGCGGAAATCCAGAGCGACGCCAAGCGCAAACTCATCGGCGAATCGTATCGCAAGGCGCTCGAGGAGAAAAAAATTTCCGTCATCAGCCAGCCGGACATCGAGGAGATCCAGTTCGGTCGCGGGCAAAACTTGCAATTCGCCGCCACGATTGAGACTGCGCCGGAATTTCAACTGCCGGAATACAAGGGCTTGCCGGTTAAGCGCGAGATCAAATCTGTCACGGACGAGGACGTGGAGCGCGCGCTGAATCTGCTCGCGCAGCAGCACACGAAATTCGAGACGGTCGCGCGTGAATTGAAGATGGGCGATGTCGCGGTGGTGAATTACACCGGCACATCCGACGGCAAGCCGCTCACCGAGATCGCGCCGACGGCGAAGGGTTTGACGGAGCAGAAAAACTTCTGGGTGGATGTCTCGCCGAACACATTCATCGCCGGTTTCGCCGAGCAGCTCATCGGCGCGAAGGCTGGTGATAAGCGCACGGTCAACATTGATTTCCCCGCCGATTTCGTGACGAAGGAACTCGCCGGAAAAAAAGGCATTTTTGAAGTCGAGGTCGTCGAGGTGAAGGAAAAAATTGCGCCGCCGATTGACGACGCGCTGGCGAAAAATTACGGCGCGGAAAACCTGGAAAAACTCCGCGCGGGCGTGCGCGTGGATCTGGAGAACGAGTTGAAACATTCGCAGGCCAAGGCGGTCCGCGGCCAGCTCGTCGGCGCGTTGCTGGCCCAGTCCAATTTTGACCTGCCGGAATCGGCGGTCGCGCACGAGACGAAAAATGTCGTCTATAACATAGTCCAAGAAAACACGAAGCGCGGCGTGGGGCGCGAATTGATCGAGAAGCAGAAGGACGAGATTTATTCCGCCGCTGCGACGAGCGCGAAGGAACGCGTGAAGATGGCGTTCCTGATCCAGCGCATCGCGGAAAAGGAAGACATTAAAGTTTCGCAGGAAGAAGTTTTGCAGCGCGTGCAGGCGTTGTCGCAGGCGTATCAGATTCCGCCGGACAAGTTCATCAAGGATTTGCAGAAGCGCAATGGCATCAATGAACTTTACGACCAGATTTCGCATGAGAAGGTGCTGACGTTTCTGGAGAACAACGCGAAAATCGAGAACGTGCCGGCGACGGCGAAGTGAAATCCGTCCGCAACTTTGGGCGGCACTCGGGGTTTATTTTACGGGCTTGCGGCTAATTAACCAAACGGTTACCTCGGCGCGCCATCAAGCGTCTTAAGTTTGACGAAGGCTCACAAAAGCCGCAAAATAACAGCACCATGAAAGTTTTCAGCGTTGTTCCAGTTTTTTTTCTGGCCGTTTTGACGGCCGCCGCGCAGACGAACACGAATGCGGGCGCAGGGCGCGCGATGTCGTTGCAAGACTGCATCCAGGAGGCGTTGCAGCACAACCTCGATATGCAGATCCAGCGCTTCAACCCGCAGATTTCGCTCTACGACCTGCACGCGGACTACGGCGGCTACGACCCGACCTTCAATTTTTCCGGCCAGCACGATTACAATAACAGCGGCGCGGTGTTTGAAAACGGCCAGCATATCGCCGGCTCGCAATTCAACTCGGACAGTTTCAGTTCGAGTTTTACCGGCACGTTGCCGTGGGGCACGATTTACGATTTGGGCGGCAATGTTTCGAGCACGAAAGGTGAAAACACCGCGAGCAACATTTTTCTCCCGTTCCAGAATTCCTCCGGACAGGTCGGCGCGCTCACGCTCACGCAACCGTTGCTGAAAAATTTCTGGATTGATGACACAAGGCTGAACATCCGCGTCGCCAAAAACCGGCTGCAATTCTCCGAGCAGGGCGTGCGCCAGCAGGTCATCACGAGCGTCACCGCCGTCGAGAACGCCTACTACGAGTTGATTTTCGGGCAGGAAAACGTGCAGGTGCAGCAGGAGGCGCTTGTCCTCGCGCAGACGCAACTGGATCAGGATCAGCAGCGCGTGCAGATCGGCACGCTGGCGCAATTGGACGTGCAGCAGGACCAGTCACAAGTGGCCACGAGCAAGGCGAATTTGATCGCGGCGGAAAACACGCTGTCCATTGACGAGAATACGTTGAAAAATCTGCTGACGGACAATTATCTCCAGTGGCATGACGTTTTGATCCAGCCGACGGTGACACTCACTGCGCCGCTGGAGTTGTTTGACCTGCAGGACAGTTGGAACAAGGGCATGACCGAACGTCCCGACCTGCTGCAATCGCGGTTGAACGTGGAGCAACAGGGCATCCAGTTGAAATTTTCCTATAACCAGCTTTACCCGTCGCTGGATTTGATCGGCTCCTACGGCTACAACGGCGCGGGCCATGATTTCGGCGACACGTTCAACCAGTTCGACCAGGCCAACGCTCCGTTCTGGAGTTACGGCGCGCAGCTTTCCATGCCGTTGAGCAATGTCGGTGCGCGCAATACTTACAAAGCGGGCAAGGTGACGCTGCAACAGCTTTTATTGCAACTGAAACAGTTTGAGCAAAACGTCATGGTGCAGATTGACAATGCCGTCAAGCAGGCGCAGTCCAGTTATCAAAGCGTGCAGGCCACGCTGCAGGCGCGCATTTATGCCGAGGCCGCGCTGGACGCCGAGCAGAAAAAATACAACGTCGGCAAAAGCACCACCTTCACCGTGCTGCAACTCCAGAACACGCTCACGGCGGCGCGCTCGCAGGAAATCCGCGCGCTGGCCGACTACAACGAGGCGCTCGCCAATCTCGCCGCCGAAGAAGGCAGCACGCTGGATCGCAACGGCATCAACATCCAGTTTAAGTGAGCGCCTGCGTCACCAGAAGTGCCACGCGCCTCGCCAGACAATCCACGCACCGAGCAGAAAATTCGTGATGGCGTGCGCCGTCATCGCCTCGCCCAGACGGTTCTTGCGGATAGCCAGCCATTGAAACGCCGCGCCGCATAAGATTCCCGCCAGCCATTCGTTGTGGGAAAATCCGAAAATAATCGTTGTCGCGAAAAATGGAAATGGCAAAAATCTGTTGAGCGGGACGGACAGAAAATTCTGATTTGCGAGGCAGCGATATAAAAAGGAGCGATAGAAAACTTCTTCGAGCGGCGGGACGACCAGTGTCATTCCCAAAATGTGAACCACGATAAAAAACCAGGCGAGCGCCGAGCCTTCGCCGAATTGATCGTTGGGATTTCCGGTCGCGCCGCCTTTCATCAAGTGCGGGTAATATTGGTCCAGGCCAATCCAGACCGCAAAAATTCCAATGCCGACAACAACTGCTTCCAAGGAAATCGCCCAGCGCATTTCGGAAACGAACGGGCGCATTTCCCAAACCAGCCACGCGCCCACAATGGTTTTGGCGAGGTAAAACCAGTAAGCCGAGGCCGCGCCGAATTTTCCCTGGCAGGCGGTCAGCGCGAGAAAAACCAGGAACGGCGCGACGCGCGCTGCGGCAGGCGAACCGGCAAAAAATTTCTTGAGAAGGCGCACGCGAAAATTGGCGCGGGTTGATTACTGGCCGACGTAGACAATGTTGGTCTGGCCGTTGCCGATGAGCGTGATCGAACTGCGCGAAATCATCGTCACGCGCATTCCCTCCACGTTGTCGCCGAGATACACGGTCTTGCCGTTGACGATGGCCCACGGATGTTTCGGATCATTGACCACGCCCTGAAGGATTATGACCGGCTTGGGAACATCCGTGACGATGGCGGCGGAGCCGATCACCGCAGGCGGCGGTTCGGGCGTGGCAGCCACTGCGGGTGCTGGCGCGGGCGCGGCAACGGTTTCAACTGGCTGCGTCGTAGAAATTGCGGGTGCGGCAACAATTGTTTTGACCGTGCGTTTGGCCATGGCCATCACCATGAAAAAGACCGCAACGAGAACCAACAGGACGATCATGACGGGCATAATCCAGCTTAAATTGCGCTGCTTGCGCCTTGGCATGGGCATTCGTGCCGGTGTCGGCGCGGGTGCGGGCGCATTTGGCCGCATCGGTGACACGATGTAAGCCGGGCTGTCTTTCCGCTGGGCTTCCTGTGCGCGTTTGAGCGCGTCATTGATCAGGCTCATGCGTAAATGTTCCCTTCCAATTCCCGGATGGCACGGCCCACCATCGAGAAAGTGATGCGGTCGCTGCGCCGGACAAAACCGGCGAGCAGCGCCTTGTCGCAAACCGCATTGACGAGGCGCGGAATGCCGCGGCTATAATTGAAAACACGCCAGACCGCCGGCATCGTGAAAGACGGCGTGCCGTGCGCGCCCGAAACGTGCAGCCGGTGCTGGATGTATTGCGCGACCTCGACGCTCGTGAGCGGTGCGAGATGAAAACGCACCGTGATGCGCTGGCGCAATTGCTTCAGGCGCGGGCTGTTCAGGCGGTCACGCAATTCCGGCTGGCCCATCAAAACGATTTGCAAAAGTTTTCGGTCGTCGGTTTCGATGTTTGAGAGCAGACGCACTTGTTCGAGCAATTCTTCCGTCAAATTCTGCGCCTCGTCAATGATGAGAACCGTCTCTTTGGTGCGCTCAACTTGCTTGAGCAAAAATTCGCCGATGGCCGAAACCGTTTCCAGCCGGTCCATGCCCTTCACGTTCAATCCGAACTCCGTCGCGATGGCCTTCATCAATTCATCCGCGTTCAAGACCGGGTTCAAGATCAGCGCCGTCGAAAAATTGGAATCCAGTTGTTCCAGCAGCGCGCGGCACAGCGTCGTTTTGCCCGCGCCGATCTCGCCCGTGAGCTGCACGAAGCCCTTCCGCTCGCGGATGCCGTAGAGCATGTGGTTAAACGCCTCGCGATGTTTCGTGCTGTGGAAAAGGAAACGCGGGTTCGGCGTGATGTCGAACGGCGCCTGTTTTAATCCGTAGTATTCCAAATACACACGCGGCTTTTAGCAGAAATCCGTGTGCGTCGTAAAGAAAAGCTTTTTCATCGCGCCGTTGAAGATGACGAGCCAAGCACGTTTGCCGCGCCGCGTTCAATCCATGCGTGCCAGCCCATTTCCATTTTTGCGAGTCCGCCGGGATACGCCGCGCCCATCAATTTGGCGCAATCCACCGTGAAGGGATTTTGCGTTTGATATTCCCGGATCATTTCATTCATCGCCTGACGACTAGCGGGCGTGCCCATCAAAAATTGAAACAGCGACCAACTGATTGGATAAGTGCGTTCCGGCGGCAGCGCGCGAAATTCCGGCGGCGTCAGATTCAAAAATTTCCGCAAATCCGGCAACGAACCTTCATCCAGCCATTGCTTCAGTTCGAACCATTGGTAATTCAGCCGCTGCACAGATGATTCACTGCGCATAAATATCGGAAATGAAAAATAAACCGCGCAACCTTCATCCAGCCAGATCGGCAGCGAGCGGAATTCCTGGTGCATGATCGCGTGGCTGCATTCGTGCAGGATGTTGTTGGCGAGATACGTCGGGTCGCGCTGGCGCCACGTCACGACTTCCTGGTCGCGCATCGAAAAATAGCCCGCCAGGTTCGAAAGCGACGCGAGGGCGTTCTGGTTTTCAAAAGTGCCGTTCGTGCGCGCAAATTGTTCATAATCCTCGAACCGCCCGAAAATGCGGATGCGGACGTGCAAATCCGGGCTGGCCGTGAAATTGAACGCCTCCTCGTGCCGTTGCAAAAGATCAGCGACGATGAAATTGATCTTATCCTCGTTCGCTTTCGGAAGATAATAATTGTGCAAAATGAACCGGCACAAACCATCGCCCTGAAAAACCGGCGCGCTTGCACCCGCCAGCAACGCCAGCGGAAACAACGCAACGAAAAAAATCGGCAACAACTTTTTCACGCCGCAAATGTAGCAGCTTTTGCCGGTGGGGCGAGCGTCCTCGCGAGCCGCAATTAAAATTTGGGCTCGACGGAGTCTCACCCCACCATTTTACAAAATCTCATGAACCGCTTTGACCAGGATTTCCGCTTCGGCTTGCTTGCCAATCGTGATGCGCAGAAAATCTTTTATTTCCGGCGCGTTGAACCAGCGGACAAGGATTTTTTTGTCGCGCAATTTTTGCAACCACTCCTTCGCCGGAAATTTCGGCGGCTTCGCCAGAATGAAATTCGTCTGGCTCGGCAAAACCCGGAAACCCAGCTTCGTCAACTCGCGCGAAAGCCATTCGCGCGTCGCGATGATTTTTTTGAAATTGGCACGGTAAAATTTCAAATCCTCCAGCGTTGCGACGGCGGCGATCTGGCCGAGACCGTTCACATTGTAGCTGTCGCGAATCTTGTCCAGTGCCGCGATGAGTTCGGGATGGCCGACAAAATAACCGACGCGCTGGAAGCACAGCGAATACGCTTTCGAGAAAGTCCGCGCCACGAGAACCTGCGGAAATTTCAACGCCAGTTTCAGCGCATTTTCATTGGCGAAATCCACATACGCTTCGTCCAAAATCACGACGCCCTTTTGTGCGCGGCACAGTTTTTCCAGTTCGGAAGTTTTGTAACCGCGTCCGCTCGGCGCGTTTGGCGTCGTCACGAACGTCAATGCCGCGTCGAACTCCCAAATTTTCCCGCGCTTCAATTCCATGACACTCGGCAGACCAAAATCAGGTTTGAGCGGCACAACATTTTTTGCTGCGCCATGAATATCCGCCAGCACCGGATACAGCGAATAACTCGGCGTGAAATACTGCACGACCAACTTTGGACTTTGGACTTTGGACTTTGGGCTTGGTTCTACAAACGCCCGCACCGCCAGCGCCAGCACCTCATCCGAGCCGTTGCCGACGATGATGTTCTCCGCCTTGCAGCCATGCAGCTTCGCCAGTTTTTCGCGCAACACCTGCGCCGTCGGGTTCGGATACAGCCGCAACCGCCCGTCCACCGCCGCCTTGACCGCCGCCAGCACGCGCGGCGACGGCGGATACGGATTCTCGTTCGTGTTGAGCTTGATCAACCCTTTGATCTTCGGCTGCTCGCCCGGCACATACGCGTGCAAGTCGCGGACGAGCGGGCGGATTAAATTTTTCAATTCGGTTTTGTTCATTCAAATTAAACAACCTTCTCTGCCAGTTGCGCCCGCGCGCCTGTCACATTTTAGGTGAAAGCGAATTCCATTTTGCCCCTCCAGTAACCGACGCAGGAGAAAGTGCTGAATAATAATGGCCTCCTTCAGGTTCTTGATGGTTATGTTCTTGATTTGGAAACTGGGAATAATCACGCGCGAACAGCAAATCATGTTTTTGTGGGCTTTGTATGTTAGGTGGTTCAATGTCCAATTTGAGTAATGGAGTCAAAGTAACACCAATAAGCACTACGTTGAGATTGATTTTCATATAAAGGTAGAAACAGTTTTATTTTACTAACTTTTTCATTCTTCGTTACGCCAGAATTTAGTCAACAGACAATATTGTTGGAATGGCTCATGGATTGTCGTTTGATTGCTGGAGCGGATATGCAAACTTCATTGTCAAATCTTGGAGAGCAACTACCCGCCCACTGCAAAAAAAACAGTCAATGCTGTTTTAATCCCGCTATTGGGAGTTATAGCCATGTTCACATATGCCCATTGCCGGTCTTCATCGTCTGTAAGCTGGGGCTTGCCAAAAAGCTCTTTGATTTCAGACATGGTTTTTCCTCGAAGAATCGGCCACCATTCCTGCACAGTTCTTGGATCGGTGTCTTTTAGTGGTTTTATTTCCGATTGATTTGTAATGCTCGAGGAAAGGGATTTTCTTTCTAAATCTGGTTTTGGCGAGGTAGCAACATTTGTTTTATTACCAATGGAGTTTGTTCTAATGATGATACGATCTGGAAGAACGACATAGATGATCGAGAACTGGCTGGTATCACCATTGAATCGAATCCCGCAATCATAAATGTATTTTTTATCAGTTGGAACAGCCACGAGTCCTCCAAGATCAAAAACGGATTGGCCAACTTGCATCTCCGCGAGATCCATGTTTTCAGAATAAGGTGGATGGAGTAAATAAATAACCGATTTAACTGGTCTATAGCAGTCTTGCTCTTCCATGGTTAGCATCTCATATGCCTCGCAACTCATCGTTTGAGACAAAATAATATGGGAACGAAATTCAATGGGAACACTTTCCGGCACATCACGAAAACGCACATACTTTTGGATAATAGTAATCTCAAGAGATTGACTAAAAATCTTGCTGATATACCCATTCTTATTAAACAAATAAACGCTTCCGCCAAAATGCGGAACTGCCAAAGTAAAGTCATAGAGGTTTGTGCCAACGAGTCGCAGATCGCTGGCCTGGGCGGTTGCCGAAAACAAAAGCAGAAGAAGCAGAGACTTCATGTAAAAAATCTGCGCCGAAAAGCAGGCAAGGTCAATGTTCCATTACAGGTTCGGTGTCACGGTCAGAATTTCATTGGCATTACATCACAACTCAAATCATTCCAGCGGCTAGTGAGAATTTATTTTCTTATCCCCGCGCTTTTCCCATGCGCGCCGAGGCCTTCGAGTTCCGCGAATTTTTTCACCGACTTCAGCGCCTTCTTCAGCGACGCGTGATTGTATTCCACCACGCTCGTGCGGCGCTGGAATTGATCCACCGTCAGCCCGGCAAACGACGCGCCCGCGCCATCGGTCGGCAGCACATGGCTCGGCCCGGCGACGTAATCGCCCAGCACCGTCGGCGACCAGTTGCCCAGAAAAATCGCGCCCGCTGTCAAAATCCTTTCAGAAACTTTCTGTGACTGGCGTGTCATCACCTCGCAATGCTCCGGCGCAAGCTGGTTCGTCAGCGCAACCGCGTCGTCCAGATTTTTCACCAAAATCAGCCAGCCATTGTTTTGCAACGCGCGTTGGATAAATTCTTTTCGCGCCAGTTTCGGCAGTTGTTTTTTGATTTCTGTTTCCACCGCTCGCAGAATTTTTTCAGAAGTTGTCACGAGCCAGACGCGCTCGTGGCCGGAACCGTGTTCCGCCTGCGCGAGCAGATCGGCGGCGGCGAACTTCGGATTCGCCGTATCGTCGGCCAGCACGAGCAAGTCGCTCGGCCCGGCAAGCAGATCAATCGCCACGCGCCCGACGAGCAGCCGCTTGGCCATGCTGACGTAGGCGTTGCCGGGCCCGAAAATTTTCTGCACGCGACGGATCGTCTTGGTGCCGTAGGCCATTGCCGCAATCGCCTGCGCGCCGCCGACGCGATAAATCTCCGTCGCGCCTGCCGCGCGTGCCGCGAAAAGAATCGCGGGATTGATCGAGCCGTCCCGACCACACGGCGTGGTCACGACGATTTCCCGGCAGCCCGCGACTTTGGCGAGCGTGATGGTCATCAACGCCGTCGAGACGAGCGGCGCGGTGCCGCCGGGAATGTAAACACCGACGCGCTGAAAAGGGTCAAATTTTTCACCGACACTCGCGCCGTGGGAATTTTTCGCCCGCCAGTTTTTGCGCAGAGATTTTTTGGCGAAGCTGGCGATGTTTTTTTCCGCTTCCGCGACCGCTGCGCGAAGTGATTCGTCGGCCTTGAGCGATGCAGCGAGCAGTTCCGCCTGCGTCACGGCGAGTTGTTCGGCGGAAAGTTTTGCGCCGTCAAATTTTTCCGTGAACTCCAGCACCGCGTCGTTGTCGCGCACAAAGACGTCGTGCAGAATCGCCTTGGTGCGCTGCTCGATCTCGGCGTCGAACAGACTGGGGTTGGCCGAAATTTCGCGAAGCTTCGCGGAAAAATCTTTGTCGGTGTGGCGGACAATTTTCATGCACGGAGGCTAGTGGATGAAGAATTGAAAGTCAAAACGCGCGCCAAAGGGCGCGCCATTTTGGATTCTGAAAATTAAAACTCCACGCCGCCTGTTTTTCTATTTATTGATCGGCGACCGGCGTCTCGCAAAAAAAATGGCCAGACCCGCTCCGGCCAGCAGCGCGGACGTTGACGGTTCAGGGACTATGCTGGTTATCCAAGGAAGGGCGGCTTCGACCCGTCCGGCACCGCTCAAATTTCCATAGACGGAATTTTGACTGCCTCCGGTTGAAGCGACAAAGGAAATCACGCCCGCCAGATAGGTTTGCGAATCAATCGTCAGAAATACACCGCCTCCACTGTCGCCCGGTGCCACACAGCCTTCGAGCGGCAGCGGCGTGGCGTCGCCCCAAAGATTGTTCGCGGTCGTGTTCGGGTTGTCAAAATCGCTGCCAAGCAACTGGGCGGGATTGTTGAAGTCGCCATCAATGACGTTTTGAAACGCCCGCTTCTGGTTGCCGAGCGACGTTTGATAGCCCGTCAATCCGGTTCCCGTAAAGCCGTAGCCGACCCAGGTGCCGACCTGCCCGAATTCCGACGAGCCGGTGTAAAGCATCACCGGAGAAACGCTGGAGACTGGTGTGCTTAAATGCACGAGGCCAAAATCGCCACCGGCGAACACATTGCCCGTCCAGGCGGGATCAGTGAAGAGTTCATCAGAGGAATAGGAAGTCCCGTCAACGGTGAAAGTCCCCGAACTGGCGATGTTCACCAGATGCGCGGCCGTCAGCACCCAGTCCGGCGCAATCAATATTCCGCAGCCGGTGATGCCGCCGTTGCCAACAAATGTTCCGACCGCCGCGTAAGCCACGCTATTGCCGAGATCTGTATAATCGCTGTCTGGCACGTCATCGCGTATCGTGGAACCCCGGGTGGGAATTGGATTCAAGGCCATTGAAATCAGAAGGCCACCGAGCATAACAAGTTTGCCTTTGACAAATGTCATGGCGACATTGCCTCACGCGCGACACCGACCGTCAAGGCCAATCTCTTTTTAGGCTTTCGTTCTGAAGCTGGAGCTTTGATATTGATTCCTATGCGGAACCCAATCATCGCCGCGCTCGATGTGCCGACGGCAGAACAAGCGTTGAAACTCGCCGAAGAAATCGCGCCCGCAGTCGGTGCGTTCAAGATCGGCAGCGAACTGTTCACGAGCGCCGGCCCCGACATCGTGAAAAAAATCCGCGCGACGGGCGCGCTGGTTTTTCTCGATTTGAAATTTCACGACATCCCCAACACCGTCGCCAAGGCGGTGACTGCCGCCGTGCAGCTCGACGTGCAGATGCTCACCGTCCACACCAGCGGCGGTTTTGAAATGCTCAAGACCGCCGAACAATCCGCGCAAGACGCCGCGTGGAAACTCGGCCGCACCCCGCCGCTCGTTTTGGGCGTGACGGTGCTGACGAGTCTTGACGCGGGCGCTCTGCGTGAAATTGGCTTGGACGTGAATGTCGAATATCAAGTGCGCCGCCTTGCGATGGTCGCGACGAAAGCCGGATTGCGCGGATTGGTCTGTTCGCCGCTGGAAGTCGCGAAATTGCGGCAGTCACTTCCGCCGAACATGCAGCTCATCACGCCCGGTGTCCGCACCGGCGATGAAAAGGCCGACGACCAGAAACGCACGCTGACGCCGCGCGAAGCCATTGCCGCCGGAGCAAACTGGCTGGTGATTGGCCGCCCGATTTACGCGGCGGAAAATCCGCGCGCAGCAGCGGAGAAAATTCTTTCTACCCTAGCGTGATGATTTCCGAAATCAGCGGGAAAACTTTCTCCGGCTTCGTGGAAATTTCAAAGGCGGATTGAATTCTGAAAAGCGCCGTCGTCGCCTGCGTTTTGTCAGTGGCATGAATACGGGCGAGAATGGAATTTTTTTCAACGCGCTCGCCGGGCTTGGCCATTTTGTCCACGCCCACGTCGTAATTGATGATGGAATCTTTCGTCAAACGCCCGCCGCCCAAATCGCGAATGGTTTCTCCAATAATTCTTGCGTCGCAGCGTGTAACAAATCCGGCGCGCGGAGATTTTAATTCCAAAATGACCGGCGCGGTGGAATCGAGGGAAAGTTTTTTGTTGAACGCTTTCAAGTCCGCTCCTTGCGCGAAAAGCATTTCATCGAATTTTTTTCGCGGTGCGCCGGAATTCAAACAGTCTTCCGCAATTTTTCGCGCAGGTTGAAGCAACCTTGCCTTCCTGGTTTGAACCAACAAATGCGCGGCACAGTCGAGAACGAGTTGTCGCATATCGTTTGAACGTAGCACACGCGTCCCGCCTGCGATTTTTGGCGCGGCAGCCGGGACGGCTGCGCTACTTTCAAGGCAATCAACGCTTTCCTTCACTTCCAGCCAGTTGCCGGCGGCGCGGCCCAGCGGCGTGTTCATGTCGCTCAAAATCGCGCGCGTGTTCACGCCACAATCGTTGCCGAGCGCGACCATCGCCTTTGCGAGTTTACGCGCATCAGCCTTGGTTTGCATGAATGCGGCGTTGCCGAATTTCACGTCGAGGATTAGCGCGTCCAGACTTTCCGCCAATTTCTTGGAAAGAATCGAAGCGACGATGAGCGGAATGCTTGGAACGGTTCCGCTCGCGTCGCGGAGCGCGTAAATTTTTTTGTCGGCGGGAACCATCGTGTCGGTCTGGCCGCAGATGACGCAGCCGACTTTCTGGACTTGCGAAATAATTTGCGCGGCGGGCAAAAGCGTTTTGAAGCCGAGAATGGAATCCAATTTGTCGAGCGTGCCGCCGGTGATGCCGAGGCCGCGACCGGAAATCATCGGCACGCGGAAGCCGAGGCAGGCGAGCAGCGGCGCGAGCGGGAGCGAAACTTTGTCGCCGATGCCGCCGGTGGAATGTTTGTCCACGAGCGGGCGTTTGTCTTTGGGAAATTTCAGCACGTCGCCGGAATCGCGCATGGCGAGCGTGAGCGCGGTGGTTTCGGCAGTGTTGAGGCCGCGAAAATAAATGGCCATGAGCATCGCGGCCATCTGGTAATCGGGAATTTTTCCGGCGGTGAATTCGCGGATGAATTTTTGAATCTGTTCCGGCGCGAGAATTTTTCCTTCGCGCTTCGATTCAATGAAAGGCAGGAAGTTCATTAAACTAACCAGATTTCAGCGACTTTGCTTTTAGTGTTAAGCCAGAAAAGACCTTTGCCATTAAGTTATTAAATTTTTCTAGTATGCCTCTAAATTCCATTGAAAGTTCGCAAACCATTTTGACGTTTATGCCTTTAATTACGACCATTTGAAGATCAGCTCTTTGATCCCGATGCGCAGTTGCAATGTGCCTAATTTCCTCCAAGATGTTTTTGTGCTTTTTGCCAAAACCGGCGAGGTCTTTTCTAATTGAATCTAGTTCTTCCATTAAACTATGTCCGTTAGCAAGTGAAGCAATTCCTGCCTGAAAATCTTTTGCTAAAATCGCAGGAATATCATCAACACATTCGAACAAAGTCATTGCCAACACTCGCGCATTCAGCTTTCTTCGCCAATCCGTTTCGGCTCCCATCAACTGATAAATTAAAATCGATAAATCCAAATCAGCTATACCGCAATATTGGAATGCGTTCCACAAAGGCATATAAGCTGGAAATATTCTTTCCAAATCACGCGCAAATTGAAAACGGTCGATACTTGCGAGCAGGAGTTGTTCGTGCTTATCCAGCCTGCTGAGTGCTAAGCGTTTTATTTTGTTTAACCGCGCGGTTCTTATAAATTTTAGAACCTTCATAAAACATTTAACTCAATAGCTAAATTCAATTTGTTGTAGGACTTTCACCCCACAAACTTTTTCGCCGCAATACTAGCGTTGTGGCCGCCGAAGCCGAAGGAGTTGTTGATGATGGCGTTGACCTTTATTTTGCGCGCGGTGTTGGGAACGTAATCCAGATCACATTCTGGGTCTGGCGTTTGCAGATTGATCGTGGGCGGGACGACGTCGTGCTTGATGGCGAGCGCGCACGCGGTCATTTCGACGGCTCCGGCCGCGCCGAGCATATGGCCGGTCGCGCCTTTGGTGGAACTGACGGCAAGTTTCTTCGCGTGTCCGCCGAAAACGGTCTTGATGGCCTGCGTTTCCGCGATGTCGCCGACGGGCGTGGAGGTGCCGTGGGCGTTGATGTAGGAAATGTCCTCGAGGTTCAGGCCGCCGTTTTTCAAGGCCATTTTCATGCAGCGCACGGCGCCTTCGCCGCCGGGCGCGGGCGCGGTGATGTGATGCGCGTCGGCGGTGTTGCCGTAACCGGCGATCTCGCAATAAATTTTTGCGCCGCGTTTTTTGGCGTGTTCCAATTCTTCCAGCACGACGACGCCCGCGCCTTCGCCCATGACGAAGCCGTCGCGGTCTTTGTCGAACGGACGCGAGGCGTGCTTGGGATCGTCGTTGCGCGTGCTCATCGCGCGCATCGCGCAAAATCCGCCGATGCCGACGGACACAACGGCGGCTTCCGCGCCGCCAGCAAACATCACCGACGCGTCGCCCATCTTGATGGCGCGCCAGGCTTCGCCGATGGCGTGGTTCGCGGTGGAGCAGGCGGAGCAGGTGGCGAAATTCGGGCCGCGCAAATTATTATACATCGAGAACAGGCCGGAGGCCATGTTGCTGATGAGCATGGGAATCATGAACGGCGAGAGCCGGCCCGGCCCGCGTTCGAGCAGAATTTTATGCTGCTCGGCGGTCGTCGAGAGGCCGCCGATGCCGGAGCCGAGGATGACGCCGATTTCGTCGCGGTTTTCCTTTTCGAGGTCGAGGCCGGAATCTTCCAGTGCCGACCAGCCGGCATAAATTCCGAATTGCGAATAGCGGTCTGTGCGGCGGATTTCTTTCGGCGATGGAAATGCCGGCGCGGGATCAAAATTTTTCACTTCGCCGGCGATTTTTGTGTCAAAGGCCGAGGTGTCGAATGCGGTGATCTTGTCAATGCCGCATTGCCCGGAAACCAGGTTGTTCCAAAAAACGTCCAGTTGATGTCCGAGCGGCGTGACGACGCCGAGGCCGGTGATGACCACGCGGCGTTCTGTTGGATTGCTTGCCATAAATTAAAAGGGGCAGTTTAAGCTGATTCAGCCAAACTGCCCCGAAGCGCGGAAAGTCGCAACTATTTTTGGTTCTCTTCGATGTATTTGGTCACGTCGCCGACGGTCAGGAGCTTTTCCGCCTGTTCGTCCGGCACTTCGACGCCGAATTCTTCTTCCAACGCCATGATCAACTCGACGGTGTCGAGCGAGTCCGCGCCGAGGTCTTCGATGAACTTGGCTTCCGGTGTCACTTGATCCGGTTTCACGCCAAGTTGTTCGACGATGATGTCCTTTACCCGTTGGTCAATTGGTTTGTCAGCCATAATTTTGTCCTGTTCTATGCCATGAATCGGAAAGTTGTTCAAGCTCCGAATTAAATTTTTTCCTAATCGTAATCCTGCCCGTAATCTTAATCGCTGGCGGAAAGTGGATTAAGATTATGATTACGAACAAGATTAAGATTTTCTACATCACCATCCCGCCGTCAACCGTCAAAACCTGTCCCGTGATGTAACGCGCCGACGGACTTGCCAGAAACAACGCCGCATCCGCAACGTCATCCGCCGAACCAAATTTGCCCAGCGGAATCTGTTTCAAAATGGCCGCCTTCAATTCCGCGTTCAAATCCGACGTCATGTCCGTTTCGATGAACCCCGGCGCGATCGCATTCACCGTCACGCCGCGCGAACCCAATTCGCGCGCGACCGATTGCGTCAACCCGATCAAACCGGCCTTGCTCGCCGCGTAATTTGCTTGCCCCGGATTTCCGATCAAACCGATGACCGAGGAAATGTTGATGATTCGTCCCGCCCGCTGCTTCGCAAAAATTCTGAAAAATGCCTTTGTGAACAAAAACGCGCCCTTGAGATTCGTGTCCAAAACCATGTCCCAATCCTCATCGCTCATGCGCATCAGCAAACCGTCGCGCGTCACGCCAGCGTTGTTGACGAGAATGTCCACCTTGCCGCAATCGGCCAAAATTTTTTCGGCGGCGACGCTGACGGCGGCAGAATCCGAGACATCCACGGCGAAAGCCCACGCCTTTTTTCCGAACACGCGAATTTCATTCGCCACTTTTTCGGAATTTTCCTGCGTGCGCGAAACGCAGACCACACCCGCGCCCGCACCGGCAAATTTCAACGCGATGGCGCGGCCGATCCCGCGTCCCGCGCCGGTGACAACGGCGATTTGATTGGCAAGTGAACTCATAAATTATTTTTCAGCCACAGATTAAACACAGATTAAACACGGATTCAAAGCGCAATTTTCCCATCTGTGTTTCATCTGTGAAAATCCGTGGCTAAATTGAAACTGCTTTAACAGTGGCTTCCAAGCTCGCCGCATCCGCGACGTTCAGCATTTGCGCCGATTTATCAATGCGTTTCATGAATCCGCTCAACGCCGTTCCCGGCCCAAGCTCGATGAATCGCGTGAAACCCTGCGCCAGCAAATAACGCATCGAATTTTCCCAAAGCACCGACGACGTGACCTGCTCGATCAATCGCGCGGAAATTTCCGTCACGTCGCCGTGCGGCTGCGCTGTCACGTTTGAAATCACCGGCATAATTGGTTCGGAAATTTTTACTTTCGCCAGTTCCGCCTGCAATTTCGGCTGTGCACCAGCCATAAGCGGCGAATGATACGCGCCTGCGACGGGCAGCGGAATCGCGCGTTTTGCTCCCTTGGCCTTGGCAAGTTCAACGGCTTTCGCAATTTTTTCCGATTCGCCGGAAATGACCAGTTGTCCGGGACAATTCAAATTCGCCAGTTCAACTCCAGCCTCCGCACAAACCTCGCGCGTCAGATTTTCATCCAGCCCGATGATCGCGGCCATACCGCCGCGCGTCGCGTCGCACGCTTCCTGCATGAATTTCCCGCGCTGCCGCACGACGCGCAGTCCATCCTCAAAACTCATCGCGCCCGCCGCCGTCAGCGCCGTGAATTCGCCGAGCGACAAACCGGCGGTGGCTTGGAAGTCCAAAGTCCCATGTCCAAAGTCCAAAGCCGTGTCCGCCGCGCCGTGACTTTGGGCTTTGGACTTTGGACCTTGGACTTGTTCTTTCAGCAATTCAAAGCAAACCCAGCTTACGAGAAAAATTCCCGGCTGTGCGTTTTCCGTTTTCGTCAGTTCGGCATCCGGGCCATTGAAACAAATTCCGGCGAGGTCATAGCCGAGCGCGGCGTTGGCGCGGTCGAACCACGCCTTGGCGGATGGAAATTTTTCGGCGAGGTCTTTGCCCATGCCGACGGTTTGCGCGCCTTGCCCGGCAAACAGGAGTGCGGTTTTGCTCATTGCGAAAATC
>DATAUQ010000086.1:0-24964 GCA_036268155.1 Verrucomicrobiia bacterium
CTCGCGCCGGAACAGGTGCGGGTGCTGACGCTGGGCGAGGACGAAAAATTGATCGCCTATGCAAAATCCATCGTGGACGAACTGCGCGGAAATTTTGTCCGCTGCGAACCGGATTTCCGCAACGACCCGATCAAGGCGAAAATCGCCGAAGCCGAACAAGCCAAAGTCCACACCATGCTCGTCATTGGCGGCCGCGACATGGACGCAGGCGCGGTTTCCGTCCGCCTGCACGGCAAAGGGAATGTTGGAGCCAAGCCAAAGGCGGACGTTGCCGCAGATATTTTAACTGCGATCAAAGAACGGCGGGCGTGAGCGCTGTGTTTGAACTTCTCAAAACCGATGCGCACACCAAAGCGCGCCTCGGAAAACTGACCACGACGCGCGGCATCATCGAAACGCCCGTGTTCATGCCCGTCGGCACGCAGGCCAGCGTCAAGGCGCTCGACCCGCGCGAACTCCACGAGATGGGCACGCAAATCATTCTCGGCAACACCTATCATCTCAATCTGCGTCCCGGTCTGGAAATCATTTCTGCGGCGGGCGGTTTGCACAAATTCATGAATTGGGAAAAACCGATCCTCACCGACAGCGGCGGTTTTCAAGTTTTCAGTCTCGCCAAAATCCGGAAAGTAAAAGAACACGGCGTCGAATTCCGTTCCCACCTCGATGGCTCGCTTTTATTTATCGGCCCGAAAGAATCCATGGAAATCCAGCGCGTGCTCGGCTCGGACATCGCGATGGTTTTTGACGAATGTCCGCCGCACGACGCGCCTGCGAAGGAACAACGCCTCGCCGTCGAACGCACCATCCGCTGGGCGCGCGAATGTCGCGAACAGCCGCACGCCGACGGCCAGAAAGTTTTCGGCATCGTGCAAGGCGGCAGCAACGCCGCGTTGCGCGAGCAATGCGCCAAAGCTTTAGTTGAAATGGAATTTGACGGTTACGCCATCGGCGGCGTGAGCGTCGGCGAACCGGAACCGGAAATGTTCAAGGCGATTGAACTGGCCGTTCCGCATTTGCCGGAAAAAAAAGCGCGTTACGCGATGGGCCTCGGCACACCCGCGCAAATGGTCGAGCTGATCGCGCGCGGCGTGGATATGTTCGACTGCGTGCTGCCCACGCGCATCGCGCGCACCGGCACGGCGGTCACGCACACCGGCGCGTTCGGCCTCAAGGGCGCGGGTTACAAAACGGATTTCGGCCCGATCGAGGAAGGCTGCGAATGTTACGCGTGCCGCACGTTCACGCGCGCGTATCTGCGCCACCTGCTGCGCGCGAATGAAATTCTCGGCCTGCGCATGGTGAGCGTCCACAACTCGCACCTGTATCTGAAAGTGATGACCGAAGTGCGCGCGGCGATCGCGGCGGGGACGTTCGCGGATTACCACCGCAACTTCATCGCCAACTACAAGCCGTCGCAAAAAATTCTGGCGGCGCGGAAAGCGGCCAGTGATGAACGGTGATTTTCTTTTGACCAATGGGCGAAACGGTTTAGATTCTCACCATGAGTTTCGCGGAAGTTTTGCAGGAATTGCCAACGCTCACTTTGAACGAGCGGCAATTGCTTGTCCGTCGCGCGCTGGATTTGGATGAGCCGGGATTATCATCCGCCGATGAAATGCTTGTTGAAAAACGTCTCGCCGCACATCGCAAAAATCCCGCCTCCGCCGTGCCGCTGGAAGCGATGAAATCCCGCCTGCGTTCGCAATTCAAAAAATGAACTGGCGGGTGGAATTCCGACCGGAAGTCGAATCCGATGTGGCCGAGGCCGCGCGTTGGTATGAATCGCAGCAGTTCGGTTTGGGCGCGGAATTTGTCGAAGAAATCATTCAAGTTTGGGATGCACTCGCAAAGAATCCATTGCTAAACGCACGCCGTCATCCACACAAAAACATCCGCTGGCGTTACCCCGAACGATTTCCCTATCGCGTCATCTACGAAGTTTTAGAAGCAGAACATTCAGTTGTCGTGGCGGCGGTTTTGCACGCCGCGCGTGACGACAAACATTGGCGGACGCGTTTTACGGACATCTAAAAAATTTGCCCAGCGCTTCTGAATATGGCATTGTGTTGCCATGAACAAACCAAAGATTGTTGCCTATTTGAAACCGACCTGCGGCTGGAGCCAGGGCGTCCGCGCCGTCCTCAAAAAATACGACCTGCCTTACGAAGATCGCGATGTCATCAACGACCCGTTGCAGCGCCAGGAAATGATTGAGAAAAGCGGCCAGATGTTGAGCCCGTGCGTCGAGATCAACGGCCAGATGCTGCCCGACATCAGCGGCGAGGAAGTCGAAGCCTGGATGCTCGCGAACAACATCGTGACGCAAAACAACATCACGCCCGACGCGCCGATCAACCAGCCTTGCGCCCACGAAATGCCGCAAAGTTCGCCGCTGAATTTTGCCGCGCGCCGGTAAAAATTCCGAATCGCACAAGCCGCGTGGAGCAATCCGCGCGGCTTGTTTGTTTGGTGAATCGTCATTAACCTTGCCGCCATGCAAATCGTTTCTTCCATCACCGCGATGCAACGGCTCGCCAAAAAATGGCAGCGCGCGGGCACGCGTATCGGCTTCGTGCCGACGATGGGTTATTTGCACGCCGGTCATTTGAGCCTCGTGAAACGTGCGCGGCAAGCCGTCGGCAAAAACGGTAAAATCGTCGTAAGCATTTATGTCAACCCAGCTCAATTCGCGCCGACGGAAGATTTGTCGAAATATCCGCGCGACTTGAAACGTGATTTGAAATTATTGCGTGAATTGAACGTGGATGTTGTTTTCACGCCCGACGATGCGGAAATGTATCCGGTTTTGGACTGCGGTGACATGTCACCGCTTTCAAAGCGCCGACATGTCGGCGCAGTCCAAAATTTCAGCACTTATGTTGTCGAAGAAAAACTGTCGCGCGCGATGGAAGGCGCGTCACGGC
Source organism: Verrucomicrobiia bacterium (assembly GCA_036268155.1). GTDB lineage: Bacteria > Verrucomicrobiota > Verrucomicrobiia > Limisphaerales > UBA11358 > UBA11358. The sequence continues at coordinate 2,928 of DATAUQ010000086.1, forward strand.
CCGCGCATTTTCGCGGCGTGACGACGGTGGTGGCGAAATTGTTCAACATTGTTTTGCCGGACATCGCCGTTTTCGGCCAGAAAGATTTTCAACAGGCGGCCATCATCAAACGCATGGTGGCGGATTTGAATCATCCGGTGCAAATCCTCGTCGCGCCGACGTTGCGCGAAGCGGACGGGCTGGCGATGAGTTCGCGCAACAAATATCTCGTTGGCGATTTGCGGCGGCAGGCGACGATTCTCTGGCGCGCGATTCAAACCGCACAAGCCGGCGTGAAGAAATCAAAATCTATTTCAACGGCAAAACAGAAAGCGGACTTGAAAAAGTTGATTGAAAGCGAGCCGGACGCAAAATTGGATTACGTTGAATTTTTTGAGCCGGAAACTTTGTCGCCGGTTTCAACTGTAAAATCTGGCGCGCAAATGGCATTGGCCGTTTTCATCGGCAAAACGCGGTTGATTGATAATGCAAAAATTTAATTTGATTTCACATGAAAAAATTACTGATCAAAGCAAGGGCGCATTACAAAGAAGCGATGGCGATTGCCAAAAAAGTTTTGTCGTTAGATAAAAATAATGACGAAGCTTTGTTTTATGTGGCGCATGGTTTGTATCACGCCGGACAATTCGAGAAATCTTTGCAATTCTGGAAACGTCTCAAAAAAATTTGCCCAACCGAACCCAGTTTACATTTGAATATGGGAGCTTGTTATGACGACCTGGGGAACAAACGGCTGGCGATCCAGAATTATAAAAAAGAACTTATCTTGAATCCAGCGTCGGGCACGGCGCTTCACAATTTGGGAGACATTTATTTTTTTGCGCGTAAATACAAGCTTGCCGCAAGTTATCTTGAGCATTGTCATTCTCTAAAATCTTTACCGGAAGATTGCATCGGCAAACTTGCACGTTCCTATTTCAAAAGCAGACAGCTTGAGAAGGAGCAGATTTTGTATGAAGAATTTTTGCAGATAAACCCGAATGATACTTGGGCTTTGAATAATTTGGGTTCGCATTTAATGGGACAGGGAGAATATCACCGAGCATTACTCCGCTTGAAAAAGGCCGCGAGAATTGATCCTTCAGATAAACTTGTGGCAAAAAATATTCGTAAGGCGGAACGAGAGTTAAAAAAGATTCAAACTTCGTCCGCATGAAACAATTCGATTATCTCGTCCTCGGCAGCGGCATCGCGGGGCTGACGTTCGCGTTGAAGGTCGCGCCGCGCGGGCGCGTGGCCATCGTCACAAAAAAAGACCGCGCGGAGTCGAACACGAATTACGCGCAGGGCGGCATCGCGTCGGTGACGAGCAAGGAGGATTCGTTCGAGTTGCACGTGCGCGATACGCTCGAAGCCGGCGCGGGGCTTTGCAAAGAAAATGTCGTCCGCACGATTGTCGAGGAAGGCCCGGCGCGGATTCAGGAATTGATTGAACTCGGAATGAAATTTTCCGAGCGTGAAATTCCAAAATCGGACGGCGCACATGAATTAGATTTAGGACGTGAAGGCGGACATTCCAAACGCAGGATTCTCCACGCGAAGGATGTGACCGGTCATGAAATCGAAAGCGCGCTGCTCAATGCGATTTCAAAGCAACCGAACATTTCCATTTTTGAAAATCATCTGGCGATTGATTTGATCACGAGCCGGAAAATTAGTGGGACAGGCATCTTGCCTGTCGAAGAAACTGGACAGGCTGGAAGCCTGCCCCACAACCGCTGCCTCGGCGCTTATGTCTTCGACAAAAAAAACAATTGTGTGGAAACGTTTTCCGCGCCGGTGACGCTGCTTGCGACCGGCGGCTGCGGCAAGGTTTATCTCTACACGACAAATCCCGACATCGCGACGGGCGATGGCGTGGCGATGGCGTATCGTGCGGGCGCGAGCATCGCGAACATGGAGTTCGTGCAGTTCCATCCGACGTGTTTGTATCATCCGAAGGCGAAATCATTTTTGATTTCCGAAGCCGTTCGCGGCGAAGGCGGCGTCTTGAAAAATCTGGATGGCAAAGAATTCATGGACGGCGTTCACGTGCTGAAATCGCTCGCGCCGCGCGACATCGTGGCGCGCGCGATTGACAGCGAGATGAAAAAATCTGGCGCGGATCACGTGCTGCTCGACATCACGCACCAGCCGGCGAAATTCATCATCGAACGCTTTCCGAACATTTATCAGACGTGCCTGCGTTACGGCATTGACATCACGCGTGAGCCGATTCCGGTCGTGCCGGCGGCGCATTATCAATGCGGCGGCGTGGTGACGAACGTGGACGGCGAAACGGACATCGCGGGACTTTATGCGGTCGGCGAAGTCGCCTGCACCGGATTGCACGGCGCGAACCGGCTGGCGAGTAATTCACTTTTGGAAGCGCTCGTTTGCGCGCATCGCGCGGCGGAGAAAATTCTTTCAAGTCCTTTGTCGAAAGTGGAAGTAAAAATTCCGTTGTGGCAATCGGGCAACGCGACGAACGCGGATGAACTCGTCGTCGTCTCGCATAACTGGGATGAAATTCGGCGGCTGATGTGGGATTACGTCGGCATCGTGCGCACGAACAAGCGATTGCAGCGCGCGCAAAAACGCATCACGAATTTGCAGGAGGAGATTCACGACTACTACTGGAATTTTATCGTGACGAGCGATTTGCTGGAACTGCGCAACATCGCGACGGTGGCGGAACTGATCGTGAGTTGTGCCTTGCAGCGTCCCGAAAGTCGCGGCTTAAATTACAATTTAGATTTTCCAAACCAAAATCCCGTGTGGTCGCAGCGCGATTCCGTTTTAAGAAAATCTTGAAAAATCGCACGCGGCGAATACGCTGTGACAGTCGCGCGGTTAGCTCAGTGGTAGAGCATTTGCTTCACACGCAAGGGGTCGCAGGTTCAAACCCTGCACCGCGCACCATTCAATTTCAACACGCCGCGCCAAAGAGAAATTTTCCACCTTCGCTCCGTTGGAATTTTAATCACGACAATGAAAAATAATCCGGACCTTGGTAATTACCATCCACCTGCTTGGCGATTTGCATGAGCACGTCGTTGACGAGGGTGCTCGCACCGAAGCGGAACATCTGCGGGTTGAGCCAGTCGTCGCCGAGGGTTTCCTTGACCATCACGAGGTAGGCGAGCGCCTGCTTGGACGTGCGGATGCCGCCGGCGGGCTTCATGCCGATGCGGATGCCGGTGGCGAAAAAATAATCGCGGATGGCCTCCAGCATCACAAGCGTGACAGGCATGGTGGCGGCGGGCGAAACTTTGCCGGTGCTGGTCTTGATGAAATCGACGCCGGCTTGCATGGCGATTTCGCTGGCGAGGCGAACGTTGTCGTAGGTGACAAGTTCGCCGGTTTCGAGAATCACTTTCAAGTGCGCCGCGCCACAGGCTTCCTTTGTGGCGGCGATTTCGTCGAACACTTTCGCGTGGTCGCCGGCGAGGAAGGCGCAACGGTCAATGACCATGTCAATTTCATCCGCGCCATCCGCCACGGTGCGGCGGACTTCTTCGAGCTTGGTGCGCAACGGATATTGGCCGCTGGGAAAACCGGTGGCGACGGCGGCGATGTTCACGGGCGAAACGTCGCCGAGAAATTTGCGCGCGTATTTCACCATGTTTGGATAAACGCACACGGCGGCACAACTCGGCACGTCATATTTCGCCTCGATGGGCTGGAGCGCTTTGCGGCAGAGATAGGCGACTTTGCCGGGCGTGTCCTTGCCTTCCAGCGTGGTGAGGTCGCACATGGACACGGCCATTTTCAAGCCGGCGAGCTTGGCGCTGGTCTTGATGCTGCGTTTGCCGAAGGACGCGGCACGTTCTTCCACCATCACGGCGTCAACGGTCGGAACGGCCAGATTGCGAATTGCGAATTGCGAATTGCGAATTGGAAACACCGACCGCTCCTTTGACAATGCGGACACTTTCATATTTAACCGCGATTCTGACGGTGAAAATGCGCGGCGTCAATTCGGTTTCGCGCAACTATACTTGCAGCAGCTTGATCTGCTCGCCATCTTTCTCGACCGCTTCGCCGAGCGTTTGCGTTGTGCGGCGTCGGCGTTCGATGATGTGCTTGTCGAGCAGCGGATCGTAAGGCACGGGATAATTGCCGTCGTAGCACGCCATGCAAAATGAATTTTTCGGCAGGCCGGTCGCTTTGACCAAACCATCTTGCGACAAATAATAAAGAGAGTCGGCGTTGAGATATTTTCGGATTTCTTCGAGCGAATGGTTTGCGGCCATCAGTTTGCTGCGGTCGGGAAAATCAATTCCATAAACGCACGGATTCATGTGCGGCGGACAGCTCACGAGGACGTGAACTTCCTTTGCGCCGGCTTCTTTGAGCGTTTTCACGCGCGTTTTGCAGGTCGTGCCGCGCACGATGGAATCGTCCACGATGACGACGCGTTTGTCTTTCACGAGTTCGGCAATCAGATTTAATTTCACGCGCACGTCGAAATCGCGGATGAGCTGCGACGGCTGCAAAAAACTGCGCCCGACGTAATGGTTCCGCACGAACGCCATCTCGAACGGAATTCCCGATTCAAGCGAATAACCGAGCGCGGCGCTATTGCCGCTGTCCGGCACGGGAATCACCAGGTCCGCATCAATCTTGAATTCGCGCGCGAGCTGGCGACCCATCTCGACGCGGACTTTATAGACGTTGCGGTCGGCGATCGTGCTGTCGGGCCGCGCAAAATAAACGTATTCAAAAATGCAGAACGCGCGCTTCGTCTGTTCGGGAAACGCCTGAAAACTGCTCAAACCTTTTTCGTTGATGACGACGATTTCGCCCGGCTCGACATCGCGGACAAATTTCGCATGGATCAAATCGAGCGCGCAGGTTTCGCTGGCGAGCACATACGCGCCGTCGAGCTTGCCGATGCAAAGCGGGCGAAAACCGAACGGGTCGCGCGCGCCGATCAATTCCTTTTCCGTCATGATGACGAGCGAATACGCGCCCTCGATTTTTCGCAACGTGTGGGAAAGATGATTTTCCCCGCCGTTCAAACCCGGCTGCGCCATCAAATGTAAAATGATTTCGCTGTCAACGGTCGTTTGAAAAATTGAACCGCGATTTTCCAGTTCATCGCGCAACTGCGCCGCGTTCGTCAAATTTCCGTTGTGCGCGATGGCGATCTGGCCGCGCGCGCAATCCACGGTGAGCGGCTGCGCGTTTTTTAATTGCGACGAGCCGGTGGTGGAATAGCGCGTGTGGCCGACGGCGATTTTGCCGACGAGGTCGTGCAGGATTTTCGGGTCGTTGAAAATCTGCGGCACGAGGCCCATGCCGTGATGCTTGAAAAATTTCCCGTCGTGGCAGGTGACGATGCCCGCGCTTTCCTGACCGCGATGCTGGAGCGCGTAAAGTCCGTAGTAAGTCAGTTCGGCGGCGTTCGGATGGCCGAAGATGCCGAAGACTCCGCAATAATGTTTGGGATAAAGTTGTTCAGTTTGCATCGCGCGCGTCGCTGAATTTTTGCAGACGCAGGCGGAATGCGCAAGCCGGAATGAAAATGGGTGGTGGCTCGGTTTGAAATTTAGCTTGGCTCCGGCAACTTGTTTGGCGGAAGCCGAAATATTAAAAAAATAAGGACGACCGCTAACAAACCTCCAGCGGACAAAGGCAAAAGCCAGCGAAAAAAGTAAAGCGGGTCTTTGGCGTCAGGAACACTCAAATCAAATGGGTAGCAAATGATGACGTAATATGCCAAACCCAAAATAAGTAAAATAATCGAACTGATTCGGCGACTGACTCGCTCCAAACAAAGCGTGCCCAAAAATACCCCGCAAAAACCCACAGCAGCAATTCCCATGTAAAGAACGCAAGCAGAGACATCAGGATGGTCAGGCAAGAACGAACCAGCCATACTTAGTGTGAGAAAAAGCACGGCGAATGACACACCGCATGAGACAGCAATCGCAGCCACATATCTGATAAACAAAATGATGAAACGTGACATAAACTGCCTAATTTGAAAAGTTGAGCCAGCACCGCCTTAAAATCAAGTCAGCAAATTCTCATAATGGTTTCTTTTTTTGAATCGTCCACAATCGTCGCATTCAAATACGGCTTTAATTTCTCCGCCAGTTCTTCCGGCAAACGCTTTGGTTTTTCGTCCAGCCCGGTGCAGACGTGGAACGTTTCCGCTTCGAGAATCAGTCTGCCGTTTTGATTCAAAATGCGGTGGCCAAAATTCAGGCGCACTTTTTCAACGGCCGTCATCCAGACTTCAATCGCCAGCAAATCGTCGTAGCGCGCGGGAAATTTGTAATGCAGCCGCGCCTTGATGACGGGAAAAATCATGTCGTTTTCCTGCCAGCGCAAAACCGTCGAGCCAAGCGAGCGGATGAATTCGCCGCGCGCGGCCTCGAGCAGGTCGAGATAGCGCGAGTGATAAACGTGGTTGCCGACGGTGCATTCGGCGTAGGTGACGCGGTGCGTGTGGCGGAACGGATTGGCCATGTGGCGAGTTTAGGGTTCACCGTCCGGGGTTCAAAGTTCAAAGTGCAGAGTCGTCGAATTATTACATTGTTACATCGTTGAATCGGAAAACCTCGATACGACGATTCGCGATTCACAATATAACGATGTAACGATGTAACAATTCAGCGGTTTCACGAAACACAAATTCCATTTGCGCGAAAGGATTTTGCGGTTATGTTGCGGGCGTGAACCAGTGGCAAGCCGTTCGCTTGCGCGTCTGAAATTTTAAGCTACAATTTTTAATCATGGCCGTAACCAAAGTCAGCTCCACGGTGCATTTTGTCGCGCGCGGCTCGGCGGTGAGCAGCCGTAACGGTTCCGCCAGCGGACGCTGGGTTCCGAACACGGATGTTTATTCCACCGACACCGGCCTCGTCATCAAGGTGGAATTGCCCGGCATGAAAAGCGAGAACCTCGAGATCACCGTCGAGGGCAACCGCCTGCGAATTTCCGGAAATCGTCCCGATTGCTGCCGCGCGCCGAACTGCAGTTTTCTCGTCATGGAAATCAACTACGGGCCGTTTGAAACGGCGCTGGATTTGCCGGCGGGATTTGATTTGAGCCAGGCCAAGGCGGTTTATGTGAATGGTTTTCTGCGCGTGGACGTGCCGCCTGCGATCCCGTCACAATCCAAGCCGACCAAGGTCCCAATCGCCGAGGGGAACTAAAAGCGCGTGAATCTTTTCGCCGCGCGCTGCATCTAATTGATATAACAACGACGATGACATCGCCGGAAACAGAATTTGTCAGCATCAGCGACGCCGCTGAAAAAGCGGAATCGGCGCCGCGCATTTCTTCGCGTTCGCTGCCGGACAGCGTGCCGGTTCTGGGCCTTTCAGACATCGTGATTTTTCCCGGCGCGGTCGTGCCCTTGCTCATCGAAACCGGGCCGAGCCTTAAATTGATTGAAGATATTGTTGCTGGCGACCGTTTGTTCGGCGCCGTGCTGCAACGCAAGGCCGAAATCGCCGAACCGACACCGACAGATTTATATGAAGTCGGCTGCGTTTCGCGCCTGTCGAAAATGGTGAAATTTCCCGACGGCACCGTGCGCGTGCTCGTCGAAGGTTTGTGGCGCATCCGCCTGAAAAAATTCTCGCCGCCTGCGCCGTATTTGCGCGCGAGCTACGATTTGTTGCGCGACGAAACCGAGGATTCCGTCGAGCTTCATGCCATGCTTCGCAATGCGCACAAGCAGTTTGAAGAAATTGCCAAAATGTCCACCGCGTTGACAGATCAGGTCAAGATCGCCGCGCTGAACACCGAGCATCCCGGCCATTTTGCGGATCTGATCGCCGCCAATCTGAATCTCCCGCTCGAAGACCGGCAGAAATTGCTCGAAACCATTTCCGTCCGCGAGCGGCTGCAAAAACTTCTGCCATTGCTCAACCGCGAGCAGGAAGTTTTGACGTTGAGTTCAAAAATCCAGAGCGACGTCGCCTCAAACATCGCCAAGACGCAGCGCGATTTTTTTCTGCGCGAGCAAATGCGCGCCATCCAGCGCGAACTTGGCGAAGGCGAAACCAGCGCGGGCGAAACCAAGTCGCTCCGCGAAAAAATCGAGCAGGCCGTCCTGCCCGATGAAGTCCGCAAGACCGCGCAGCAGGAATTGGAACGTCTATCGCAGATGCCACCTGCCGCCGCCGAATACACCGTCGCGCGCAATTACCTCGACTGGATTTTGAACCTGCCGTGGGAAAAAACCACCGAGGACAAACTGGATTTGAAGGCGGCGGAAAAAGTTTTGAACGAGGAACATTTCGGCCTGGCGAAAATCAAAGACCGCCTGCTGGAATTTCTCGCCGTCCTCAAACGCCGCAAACAGATCAAAGGCCCGATTCTTTGCCTCGTCGGCCCGCCCGGCGTCGGTAAAACGTCGCTCGGCAAAAGTCTCGCTGACGCGCTCGGTCGCAAATTCGCCCGGATTTCATTGGGCGGAATGCGCGACGAGGCGGAGATTCGCGGCCACCGCCGCACTTACGTCGGCGCGATGCCGGGACGAATTATTCAAACTTTGCGCCGTGTCGAGAGCCGCAATCCGGTAATTTTGCTTGATGAATTGGACAAAGTCGGCGCGGATTTTCGCGGCGACCCGGCATCGGCATTGCTCGAAGTTCTCGACCCCGCGCAGAACCACACATTCACCGATCATTATTTGGATTTGCCGTTTGATTTGTCGCGCGTGCTTTTTATCGCAACAGCGAACTGGCTCGAACCGATTCATCCGGCGCTGCGCGACCGGCTCGAAGTCATCGAACTGCCGAGCTACACCGAATCGGAAAAATTGCAAATCGCCAAACGCTATCTTGTCCCGCGCCAGATCGAGGAACATGGCCTGACGAAAAGCGATCTGAAATTTTCCGACGCCGCGTTGCGCGCGCTTATCCGCGGATATACCCGCGAAGCCGGCGTGCGTCAGCTCGAACGCGAGATCGCCGCGCTCTCGCGCAAGGCCGCGCGCAAGATCATCTCCAAAAACGGCGCGGCCACCACGGTCAAGCTTGACGCCGAAAACTTGAAAGGTTTTTTGGGCCACGCGCCGTTCGTTTCCGAAAGCGCGGAAAAAATCACCGAATACGGCATCGCCACCGGCCTCGCGTGGACGCCGGTCGGCGGCGACATTTTGTTCATCGAAGCCACGCGGATGCGCGGGCGGGGCGCTTTGCTGTTGACCGGCTCGCTTGGGGACGTGATGAAGGAAAGCGCGCAGACGGCGATGAGTTATCTGCGCAGCCAGTCCAAAAAACTGGACATTGACCTGACTGACCACGGCAAGTTCGACATCCACATCCATGTTCCGGCGGGCGCGACGCCGAAGGACGGCCCGAGCGCGGGCGTGACGCTGGTTGTCGCGCTGGCGTCGCTCTTGAGCAATCGGCGCGTGCGTTCGGACACGGCGATGACGGGCGAAATCAGCCTGCGCGGGCGCGTGCTGCGCGTGGGCGGCATCAAGGAAAAAGTCCTCGCGGCGTCGCGCTTCGGCGTGAAGCAGGTGATTTTGCCGGAGGGAAACAAATCCGACTGGCTGGACGTGCCGGCGGAAGTGCGCGCGAAATTGAAAGTCCATTTCGTCCGGCAGATTTCCGAGGCCATCCCGCTCGCGCTGGAGGCGAAATGAAAATTCTTTCCGCAGTCGCCGCGTTGATTTTTTTTGCCGTTGGCGCGATGGCGGAAACGACGAATGATTTGTCCGATGTGGAAATTCAAGGGCGCAATCTTGCCCGGAAAATTTTGGAGCAAACTCCTGCGACTAATTTTGTCCAAAATGGAGTTTTCAATATTCGTGACGGCAAAGGAAATCGTTCTGAAATTCCCTTTCGATTTCAAACTTCTGTAACCTCAACTATTTGGTCAACAACTTACGAAACAATTTCAGACTCAAATCATGTTAGTTTGGTTGTCATTCACGAAACAGGCAAAGCCAACCGGTATGAACTTTACAACGGTGCTCCGTTGGCACTTGCTCTGCCGAAATTTTTGGCTGGAAATGAAACGATGATTCCATTCGCCGGCTCGGATTTCTGGCTCGCCGATTTGGGTTTAGAATTTTTCCACTGGCCGGAGCAGAAGATTTTGAAAAAGGAAGTGAAGCGCAGCCGGGGTTGCAGCGTTTTGGAAAGCACGAACCCGGATCCGTCCACGAACGGCTATTCGCGCGTGGTTTCGTGGATTGACAATGACGGCGGCGGCATCGTGCAGGCTTTCGCCTATGACGCGCAGGGCAAGAAGCTCAAGGAATTCTATCCGAAGAACCTCGAAAAGGTGAACGGCCAATATCAGGTTCAGGAAATGGAAATGGACAACGTCCAGACCGGCTCGCGCTCGCGGCTGGAATTTGATTTGAACAAGCAGTGAATGGATTGGGAATAAGTCGGCAGGTCGTGCGCTTGACTTCGATGCGTTCGCATTTCAGGCTTTCACGGTCTTTATGAATTTAATATCGCATAAAAAAGTTTCACTGGTTTGCGCCTGCCTTTTCTGGGGCGCGCAGGTTTTCGCCGCCGAAACCAATTCTGTTTCTGCGCCGGCGATGACGGATGCCGCGACGCAAAACGTGATGAACGGTTATCTGCAAATCCAGGCGCAGCTTCACGACGCGCAACTCGCCATCGAAGACAGCCGCCAGCAAATGGCCGCCGAATCCAAGCGCACGGCGGACGCGTTGACGGCACGCATCCAAACGATCGAAGACACCATCGCCACGCAGCGCGCCAGCGAGGCGGAGACGGCGCAGAAAAACCAGCAGTTCGCGCTGATGATGGCGGTCGCGTTCGGGCTGATCTTGGTGGCGGCGGTTTTGTTCATGGCTTATCTGCAATGGCGCGCGGTGGCGCGGCTGGTGGAATTGTCCGCACGGCGTCCGCAGGAATTTTCCACGGGCAATCTCGCCCCAGCTTCACTGGTGTCCAGCGCCGCAGTTGACCAGTCGAGCGCGCGGCTGTTCGGAGCGGTTGACCAGTTGCAGAAACGGATTCAGGAATTGGAACAAGGTTCGCGCGCCACGCTGGCGGAAAAAAATCCGTCCACCGCGAACGGCTCGCACGGCATTTCGGAGGCAAAAAAGGAAAACTCGACTGACCGCGACCGCGAGGAATGCGTCGCCAATTTGCTCGCGGAAGGACAATCGCTGCTCGACGCGAACGAGCCGGAAAAGGCGCTGGAATGTTTCGACGTGGCGCTCGGATTGGAGCCGAAACACGCCGAGGCGCTCGTCAAAAAAGGCGGCGCGCTGGAAAAACTGGGGCGACCGGACGAGGCCATCGCCTGCTACGACCGCGCAATCGAGGCGAACAGCGCCCTGACCATCGCGCATCTGCACAAGGGCGGATTGTTCAACCGCATGGCGCGCTATGACGAGGCGTTGCAATGCTACGAGCAGGCGTTGCGGACGCAGGAAAAGAAAATGCCGGGCGCGCAAGTCGCGACGTGACTTCAGTTGAAATCCACACGGCTGCTACTGCGTTCGGTTTCGAGCTGGCGGCGCATCATTTCGATCTTCAACTTCAGCAGCTCGCGGTTTTCCTCGTTGCGCTCGGCGAGGTCTTTTTCAAGTTCCGCAATCCGGTCCTCGTAAGAGCGCAGCCGATCCTGCATCGGCGCTTTTAATTCATCAAGCCTGTGGACGAGTTCGGAAATTTCGAGGGCGGCGCATTGCTGGGCTTTGAGCAGTTCGGCGCGCTGCGCCGCCAGTCCCTGCACGACGGCTTCCTTCAAAAAGTCCGCCAGTTGCGGTGCGAGGCCGGCCTTGAGCGCGGCCTGCGTCTGTTCCATGCGCGCCTCGGCCTCAAGCGCGCGCCGCCGCCATTCGGCATCGGAGATATTGTTGAAATTTGGCGAATTGACGGCGGGAGCAGCCATGGGAATTTGAACGCTGGGCACGTCATAAACACTCGGAATTTTCATCGCGGGCGGCGTGCTTGGCACCATCGGAACCATTGGAACCGGCGGCGCGGGCGAAATGCCTGTCGTCTTTTGCGCGAGGATTTCGTTGGCGGCGGCGGTGCCGTCTGCGCGGCAAACGGGACACTTGACCGGCGACGGCATCCGGTTGTTCACGGGCAGCACGTCAAAGGCATATTTCTGTCCGCATGGACAGATGATTTTGACGTAAATCATGGGATTCAGGCTTACCATAAAAATGATTTTTGTTCGGCGAGCATTTGGTCGTCCGACCATAAGGTTGCACGCCATGAATTCATTTCGCCAAAATTTTTCAAGTCATCACCGGCAAGCATGAATGAAGTCCAGTGACGGAAGAAATGCGGCGTGACCGTTTGTTCGAGCGTGGTCTGGCGCGGCAGATTGTCTGGACCGACGCCGTGAAGTTCCAGTCGCAATTTTAATTCCGCGCTTTTGGCATTCGCCGCGCTCCACAAAACATCGAAGCGGATGGCGGAAATTTCATTCGTGTGCTGTCGCAGGTAGAATTGATACGCGTCGCGGTCGAACAGGCTCGGTGAAACGGCGTCGCGGCCTTTTAGGTCAAGAAACAGCGGTAACATTTTGACAATGTGTCCGGTCACGGCGTCGGACGCGCTCGCCGCCGAAAGCGAGCCGAGCAGGAATAGAGTCATCAGGAGCCGACGCATTGGGAAACGATAACTTTCGGCGCGGCAAACTCAACCTTGTTTTCAATTATTTCCAATAGAAGCCCAAGACCTGAACGTCGGTGCCCGTATTGCGATAAATGATCGCGTGAAACACGCGGGTGGAATCGCCGATTTTCGCGGTCACTTCCACATCGAACGTGGAACTGCGCACGGTGCAGTAGCGGCCAAGTTGCTGGACGGCCTGCGCGCTGAGTCCGGCGGTGGCGAGCTGGTTGACGCTGCGAAACGGCGTGTCGTCGTCCGTGCCATCCACGCCATCCGGCCCGGCGCGTTGCTGGACGATGGTGTTGGCGATATTTATGTCTATGCCGGGGACCATTTGCAGCACGTTCGTGTCGGCGGTGTTGATGTTGATGCGCCCGGAAGAAACGGGCGTGAAAATATCCTTCAATCCGAACGGATAATCCGGCGCCTGGTCGGGCGAAGTGCCGAGGCCGAGTTTCGGATGTTGCGGCTGCTGCGATGCGGGACTGTTTGATGAAGTGCCGCCATAATACATTTCCGGCGTCACGTCTTTGATGAGCAGCAATTCGGACAGATCGTCAATCGGCGCGTTCTTGGCGTAATACGGCGGCGTTAAACTCTGGTAATAATCGCTCTCGGCACCAGCGACGCGCGGTGAATCGTCGGCGTCAATCCAATCCTGGATCGAATCGGACACGACGGAAATGTCATCCGCGTCCACGCCCATGACCGTGAGCGCCTGCTGCAATTCAGCCGTGCTCGCGGTGTTGATGTTCGCCTTGCGTTCGAGGTCGGTGATCGTGAGTGAGACCGTTCCATCGCCAACCGGGTAATCCGTCATGGAAATTCCGGCCAGCACGCTGTTCGTTTCGCCCGGCCCGCCCGGCCCGCCGGCCCAGATTTGATTGAGCGAATCATAAGGTTCGCCCACGATGCTCGCCTGCTGCGACAAAATCCAGCGCGCGTAGTCCACGCCGGAACGTCCCAGCCAGAGCAACTGCTGCTCGTTGTCGGATTTTTGCGCGAGTTTGGTTTCGACTTTCATCGAAAACGCCAGCGCCGCCGCCAATCCCGAAAATACCAGCACCGCAATCATCACGATGATGAGCGCAATGCCGTCGCTGGAATTTTGCCGAATGGAAATTTTCATTGTTGGCCTCTGCGTCCGCTGCCGTTTCCAAAACCACCATTGCCATTTCCGTTTCCGCCACCACCAAAGCCACCATTGCCATTTCCGCCGCTGCCGCCAAAACCGCCACGATTACTATTGCCGCCATTGCCGCCTTGATTGTTTCCGCCACGACCATTTCCATTTTGTCCGCCGCCACCGCCAGTTCCACCGCCGCCACCGCCGCCACCGCCGGCGGCAGCGTTTAGTGAACCGTTTTCGACAATGCTGGGCAAGGTTTGGGATGGCACGGCGATTTCGCGCGTGATGGCGAGTATGTTCGCGGTGGAACTTTTGCTGGTCGTGTTGCCGCCGAGCGTGAGCGTGACGCGCACCATCGGCGGCAATGAGTTGGTGTCGTCCCATTCGGTCGCCCAGTCGAGCGCGTTCGTGTCCCAACATTCCACGACGAAATCCTTCACATTCTTCGCCAGCACGAGCGGCGTGGCCTGTTCATCCGGATCCATGTCCATGAGAATCGGATTTTGCCGCAGCACCAAATCTTTTTCGGCATCGGAACCCGGAACTGAACCCGCCGCCGGCTCGACTGAGAAAGTGAGCCGCCGCAAGTTGGAATCAAACCGGCCGTTGCGCGGAAAAACGTCCGGCAGGCGCGCGACAAAACTCAATGACGGCTGGTCGCCGTTGGTGACGTTGAAAACGTAGTATTGCATCGAGGCTTGAAACGACTGGATGCACGTCAGCGAATCCTCGATGGTGCGGATGGCGATGCGCTCGCGCTGGACTTGCGCCGCCGCCTCCTGCGCGACCTGCGCCGATTTCAAAATCAGCACCCACGTCGAATAAACCGACGCGACCAGCAGCATGAAAATCGCAATGGCGACCATGATCTCGATCAAAGTGAACGCGCTGCGCCGGAGATTTTTTTTTGAATTCATTTGGTGACGGTCGCGCCGTCAAGGCTGCCTGCGGGTGATTGCGGGCGGAAAAACAAGACGCTCATTTTCTGCATCACTTCCCTGTTGTCGCTGCGTTGCACAACGTAGTCCACCTGGAACAGTTTGTTTGTCTGCACTTCCGTGATGTCCGCCGTCCAAGCGTAACCGGGATACGCGTCACCAAAATCACCGGACTGATTTTCCTCGACAATCTGGTTGGTCAGCGAAAGTTCCGACGCGATCATCCCCGCGTCCACGATGGGCCGCTGCAAGCGCCGCGCGTTGGCGAGCGATTGCGAGACCAGCGCCAAAATCACGAACACGGACATGAAAAAAATGGCGATGGCGATCATTACTTCCATCAGCGTGAAGGCGCGCTGCTGTTTTGCATCGGCTCTGGCTTTGATTTCCATTTTCATTTTGTCAACGGTTCCGCCGAGGCGATGGAGGTGGAAAATTCCAAGGTGATTTTGCGCCAGTCCGTGCCGGAGTGCAGCACCAGCGTCAGCTCATCGCAGGTGCCATTCGGAAAAAATTGGACGTGCGACTCTTCGGTTTCAGATTTATCAATGAGGTTGATGCCGATGGCTTCCATGGCGACGCCGGGCTGCAGCGTCACTGATTCACCAATGGAAGAATTCAGCCGATTATCAGCAGGACGAAAAGCGACATAAGTGGTTTGGTCTTTCAGAATGGCTTGCGCCCGCGCGTCTTTGAGCAGGTTGGTCACGTCTTCCACCGCTTTGCGCATTCCTTCCTTGTTCAACATCTGGAGCATGGACGGAATGCCCATCGCCGCGATGAGGCCGATGATGGCCACGACGATCATGATTTCGATCAGCGTGAACGCCCGGCGCGGAGAAAATTTTCGGATGGCCGCCGTTTTCATCGTGAGGATCAATGGATTGACGAAATCAACTTGAACAGCGGCAGGAAAATGCTCAACAGCAGAAAACCCACGACGCCACCCATGACGACGATCAGCACCGGCTCGATGAGCTGCGTCATCAGGCGCAGGCTGATGGACAATTCACCTTCATAAGTGTCCGCCAAGTTGTTCAATGAGCCGGGCACATCGCCGGTTTCCTCGCCGATGCGCACGAGATCCACCATGAGCTGCGGAAAAAGTTTGCTCTGCGCCAGCGGCTGCGCCAGCGTCTTGCCGTCGGTGACGGCCTCGCGCGTTTTGGCGACGGCTTCCTTGATCAGGCGGTTGGGCATGACTTGCTCCGTGATTTTGAGTGCCATCAAAACCGGCACGCCGTTTTGCAGCAACGTGCCGAGCGTCCGCGAAAATTGTCCGAACAAATTCAATTTGACCACCTTGCCGATGACGGGCGCTTTCATTTTCCACTCGTCCAAAAGCCGTCCGCCGGTCGGGCTGGCCTTGAAACGAAAAAATAAAATGAGCGCGACGATGATGATCAATCCGAGCAACCACCAATATCCGATCAAAAAATGGCTGATGCCGATCAACATGCGCGTCGGCAGTGGCAGTTCGATGTCGAAGCCGCTGAAGATGGTTGTGAACTGCGGCATCATGACGAACATGAAAAATGCGATCAGCAGTATGCCCCCGCAAATCACCATCGCCGGATAAATCAGCGCGGAGGAGAGCTTCGCCTGCACCTCGGCGAACTGGTTGAAATGATTCGCCATGCGCCGCAAAACTTCCACGAGCGAGCCGCTCGACTCGCCCGCGCGCACCATGTTGATATACAGGTCGGAAAAAATGCGCGGTTGCTTGGCCATCGCATCGGACAAACCTTTGCCCTCGCTGACTTCCTGTTTCAAGCCACGCGTCACCTCGGCGGGAATGCCTTTTGATTCCAGATGCGTCATGCTGTTGAGCGCGACCGTCAGCGGCATTCCCGACTGAAGCAAATTTGCGAGCTGCTGTGTGAACGTCGCCAGCTCCTGCAATTTCGGTTTGCGCTGCTCTTGCAATTGCGCGCGCAACGTCGGCGGCAGGAACGAAAGGAAATCTGATTTTTGCCCGTTGCGATGGCCGTTGGCCGTCGCGCCCGCCTTGGCCGTTTCCACGGCGATGGGAAAAAGTCCGAGCCGCTGGATTTGCACCAGCGCCGCCGGCCGATCCGCCACGTCGAGGACGCCCTCGACCAGTTCACCGCTGCGCCGACGCGCCTTGTAGGAAAATTCCGCCATAATTCTTATTGTAATCTAAAACCGTTGAAGACCGAAAGTTTCAAAGAGCGCAAATAAAGCTCGACAGTTTGCGAATATCCTTTTCTGATGGCGCAACGCTGTGGCTCAGACACCCTCTAATTTTTCCGCATTGTTGCTTGATCATTCCGGCCACCATAGCACTGCGGTCGCCACGTGTCTCGGACAAGTTCCCGGCTGCCGCCTTCACATTGTTTCAAATGCCCGATGGCCGGCAGTCCGGCTTTCGCGCTTCGCCGCCTCCTTCCGGCAATTTTCTGACACGGAAAATGAATCCGCGCAACTGGAGGAAATTCTTCGCGTCAGCCGTGAGGTCAAGGCTGACGTGCTTTTGCCCGTGACCGAAGCTGGAATCCAGTTCACCGCGCAAAATCGCGGCACGCTGGCTGGCGAAATAAAATTGCCGCCGCTGCCTTCGCCCGAAGCCATTGAAACCGTCATCAATAAATTTTCACTTGCCCGCTGGCTTGGACAAAATGGCTTTCCAACACCGGAGACATTTTTATACACGTCCATCACGACCGCAAAAAAAGATTTGAAGCAACTACGGTTTCCAGTGTTGCTTAAGCCAATTGTCGGCGGCAACGGCATCGGCATCCGCCGTTTTGATCAGCCGGGCGAATTGCTTGCCGCACTGCATTCGTCCGTGCCCGAAGCCGGATTCTGGATACTGCAATCTTATGTGCGGGGCCGCGATGTGGATTGCAGCGTGCTCTGCCACGACGGAAAAATCCTGGCGCACACGATGCAGACCAGCCTGCATCCGCGGCGCAATCCCTTTGCGGTCGACGGCGCAACCCGGTTCGCGCCCCACGCCGCCGCATTCGCACAGGTCGAAAAAACAATGGCGGCGATTCATTGGAATGGCATCGCGCATCTCGATATGCGCGAAGATGAACGCGACGGACGCATTCACACCGTTGATTTTACCGTGCGTTTTTGGGCGACATTGCTCGGCTCGCTCGCCGCCGGCGTGAATTTTCCGCACCTCGCCTGTTTGAGCGCGCTGGGAATTGAATTTTCACCGCCAATTTCCCTGCCCACAAATTATTTCACCGCCTCCGCCGCGTTAAAGAAATTGAACCGGCTGGCGGGCTGCAAAACCGGCCTGCCATACATTTTGAGCGATCCCGTTCCGCGCGCCATGAATCTCTTCAAGCGAATGGTGCCGTGTTGAAACAAAACGTGAATCGTGCTTGACGTGCGCGGCATTTTCGATTGGATTGTGTCCTATGAAGAAGATGTTTTTTGCGGCATTGGTCGGCGCGGTCATTGTCACCGCCGGTTGCGTCAGCACGGTCAGCGACACCCATTCACCGGCGCTGACTTGGTCCAAGGACAAAGTCCAAGGCCGTTATGAACGTTCCGTGGATCAAGTCTATCAAGCTGCTGTTGCGGTCATCCAAAATAACGGCGTGCTTCTCACCGAATTCATCCCGCATGACAGCACCAACACCGTGCGCTCATTGCAGGGCAAGGTGAATGAAAAAAATGTCTGGATCCGCGTCGAGGCGGTTGATCCCAAGCCGATCACCGAAGTCACCGTGCAAGCGCGCTCCTCGTGGGGCGTCAGCGACGTTGACCTCGCGCACGAACTGGAAAAAGAAATCGCGCTACAACTGGCGCGGTGAGCGATACGGCGAGCCGTATTTCAAGCCGATATTCTGTTCATAAACGCCGAGCTGTTTGCCCGGCGTTTTTTTTTGCCCCTTGATTTCAAACTTCAAACGTCCCAGCCGCGATCGCGCGAGGCTCGCCACCGGCAAACCAGGAAAACGCTCCACGATTTTTTGCAATGTTTCGCGCACCGTTTCGTAATCCGCGCCGCCGTGAACCTGCAAGTCCGCCAATAAATTCAGCCAGTGCGCCACGCGCTTGACAGGGTGGTTCGGCTCGTTGATCAATTGCGCCAGTTCCAGCGTCGCCAAGTCCAGCCGTTTGTAATGGCGCGCATAAATGATCGCCAGTTTTTCGCGCGCCTCGGTATCAAGCGGATATTGCTCCAGATGTTTTACCAGATCGGCCGCGAGTTTGGCAGGGTCGGCTTCAACCGGACGTAAAAATTCAGACGAATCCAGCAAACCAATATTATTCACGCCTTCGGGCACAAAAACCGCCTGCCGGTCGTGAGCCGACAGCAGAATTTTCTCCGTGCCACCCAGATGCGCGATGCGTTGCGCTGCCGCCAGCGAAACTTCACTGTCTGGAAATTTTGCGATGATTTTTTCCAGCGCCTCGCGCGCGGAATTCACGTCCTGCGCCAGTTTCAAATGCCAGTCAGCCATTTGCGTCCACGCGGCGGCGACTTGCCTCGGCGGCGCGTCGGGCGGATTACAAAAATGATCAAATGTGATTTCCGCCGATTGCAAATCCTTCATGTCCTCCACCTGGATGTTCGCGAGCAACGTCACACCCTCAAAATCTTTCGGAAATTTTGCGAGCTGTTTGCGGATTTCCACGATGGCCTCGATCGGCTTGTTTAATTTCCGTTTTGAAATGGCGATGGAATAAAACGGCTTTGGTTCAACTTCTTCTTTTCCACCGTCATAAAGTGATGCGATGGGGTTGGCCACAAGATCAGCGATGCTGTGCCGCCAGATAATGGCCATGGCCAGTCCGCAAACTGCTGCCAATGGAACACCGACAAATGCACCTCCATAGCCGCCCGCTTGTAACATTGGACCCACCACCAAAAATGCGCAGCCAACCACCACCGAAGTGAGAATCAATTTGAAAATCAATTTAGGCGGATCTTCACTGCGTTTCAGCGAACGGAACAAAACCCAGCCCGCGAACCCAAAAACGACGACGAGGAAGAAAACATTCAACGCGATATGTAAAATCCTGCTCATGATTATTGATGCAAAACTCATCCCGTTCGCCTGCGGACGCAAGAAAATATTTCAGCCGTAGCGAAACGGCTTTGCCATCGCAAACGTGTTTGGCAGATGGCGAATTTCCCGAACTACGCCGTCCGCCAGCAAAACCTCCACGATGTCGAAACGGATTTTCACCACTGGATTTTTCAGGAGCTTCAAATAATCCAGCGCGCATTGTGAAAGCCGACGGCGGCGTTCTGCATTGACCGCTGCCGCCGGACGCGCCCAATCTTCTGACGAACGGGTTTTCACCTCGACAAACGCCAGACAGTCGCCGTCGCGGAAAACCAGATCAATCTCGCCGCGCTCGGAGCGGAAATTAGCCGCGAGAAATTTCAAGCCGAGCCTTTGTAGATGCTTCTTCGCCGCCCGCTCGCCCAATTCACCACGCCGCAAATGCTCCGGCTGTTCCTTGCCAACGAACTTCGCCTTCAGTTTTTCCAGCAGATTCATTTTTCAGCCACAGATTGAACACGGATGAAACACGGATGGGAAATTTTATCTGTGTTCAATCTGTGGCTAAATAATTTGGGTTCTTCTTGCTTCATCGGCGCAAAACTTTTCCGGTGAATTGGACACGCGCCGTGTTTCTCAATTGCCGCCAGATGTTTCGCCGTGCCGTAGCCTTTGTGATCCGCAAAACCGTATTCAGGAAACTGCGCGTGAAATCCCAGCATCAGCCGGTCGCGCGTGACCTTGGCCAGCACGCTCGCGGCGGCGATGGAATAACTCCGCGCGTCACCCTTCACGATGGCCGTCTGCGGCACGCACATCGTTTTGACTGGACGGCCGTCCACGAGTGCGTGCTGCGGCGGCGGATTTAATTGCGCCAGCGCGTCGTTCATCGCGCGATGCGTCGCCTGCAGGATGTTGATTTCGTCAATCTGCGGCGCGTCAATCCGGGCGACGGCAAATTCGATCTCGGCGCAGGCGGTCAGGAAGCTGAAGAATTTTTCGCGCCGCGCGGCGGTGAGCTGCTTGGAATCGTTCAAGCCAGCGAGTCCGGCGGGCAAACCCGATTCCGCCCAGCGCGACGGCAGGATGGCGGCGGCGGCGACGACCGGCCCGGCGAGCGGCCCGCGCCCGGCCTCGTCCACGCCCGCGACGCGCGCGACATTTTGCCGCCACAGCGCGCGCTCGAATTCAAAGCGGTCGGATAGTTTGGCGCTCATTCTTCTAAAAATTGCGGTATGGATGTATAAAAACCTCTTTTATTGTAATTGAACAATATTTGTTGTTACCAATTCAAAACTGTTAAATATGCCGGGAGCATCTGGCACTGGGCAGGAATCTTTCTGCGGTTGGATATAAAAAATCTTGTGCGTGTCGTTGACGGTGATTACCACAGTCCCCTGTAAAATTTCGGAATCATGGGGAAGAAATTTTAATCCAATCTGCAATACTTTTATTTTGCTAATGTCTTTGACCTTTATTGCTCCAAAATTAAATGCGACAGAGTGTAAATCTGGATGGAATAACATATCGTATTCGTGGAAATCGTGTGGTTGTGGTGGACCAATAAATTGCGAAGATTGCGTAACTTCAAATTTGTCAGCTTTCAAAATCGGGAACCCCGGAACTGGGATTGGCTCCCTATTAGGAAGACCAGAAGGGTCATGTATTTCCCAATCGTTCGTCGGTTCAAAGAATAATCCAATCTTCAAAACATTGGTGAAAGAAACAATTTCACGACAAAGAATTATGTCTGCAACGGACGGAGAACCAACTTTCCATGGAGGCAATTCCACATTATCCCGACCTTTCACGCGAATTTCAACAATTGCGGAAATATCTGAAACTGGTCGGTTTAGCGGCTCATTTTGCCATGCGTCTATGGCACTCAAGACTGCGACGAAGATTTCAATCACAATTCCAATTATTACAAGCCATTCACCACAAAACTTTCTGGCTTTATATCGTCTGAAAGCAACCAGATTTTTATGCCAGCCCGTTTCTAGTTCCATCAAAAGCCCGACAAAGACAAAAACACCCCCCGCACCAGCAAACACTACAGCCCAAAAAATTGATCCAGTGGTCATTTTAATTTAGCCTGTTTGTTTCATGCCTATTATTTTATGATAGCGAGCCTACCGCGTTTTGAAAAAGTTGTCGCCTTGATTTTTTACCGGATTCGCAACCGCGAAATACGCGAAATACGCGAAAACAGAATTAACCAAAATTCATTCGCGTATTTCGCGTGGTTCGCGGTTGGCCATTTTCATTTTGAAAAATCTGTGTTTCATCCGTGTTCAATCCGTGGCTAAAATGACTTTATGAAAATCGAAGCATTGCACATCGGCATGGGCGTCCGTCATCCGCAATACGGCTTGGGAACGGTCAGGACGATTTCCGA
>DATAUQ010000087.1:0-20341 GCA_036268155.1 Verrucomicrobiia bacterium
CACGACGTTCGCGACCTGGTCATAAACTTTCAGGAAACTCATCGGACCGCTCGGCCGGCCGCCACCGCTCAACTTTTCGCGGCTGGAACGGATCGGCGTCAAATCGGTGCCGGTGCCGGAGCCGTATTTGAACAGCATCGCCTCGCTGTAGGCGAGGTGCATGATGGATTCCATGTCGTCCTTGACGTTTTGGATGAAGCACGCGCTGCCCTGTGGATATTCGTATTGCGTCTTGGCGCGCTCAGCCTCGCCGGTCTGGCGGTTGTAAAACCAGTTGCCCTTGCCGGAATTTTTGCCGATGCCGTATTGCGGAAACAAACCGACGTTGAACCACACCGGCGAATTGAACGCGCCGTATTGATTCACGCACAACCAGGTCAGTTCATCGAAAAAGATTTCGCCGTCCGCCTTGCTAAAATAACCGTCTGCCACGCCCCAGTCGGCCATTGTCCGCGCAATACGGTGAATCAATTGCTTTACGGAAGTTTCGCGTTCAGAAGTATTTTGTTCGCCGTAAAAATATTTTGAAACGACGACCTTGGTGGCGAGTTGCGACCACGACTTCGGCACCTCGACATTTTCCTGTTTGAAAATCACCTTACCGCTGTCGTCGGTGATTTCAGCAGTGCGTTTTTCCCATTCGATCTGGTCGAAAGGCTTGACCTTGGCATCGCTGAAAACGCGCTGAATGGTCAGCGATTTCCGGGCGGCGGCCTTGGTGGTTTTTACGGTGCGCGTCGCAGAAACTTTTCTGGCGCGATGATGGGCGGCTTTTGGGGCCGACGACGAAACTTCCTCACGTGCATCAATCATGGTTCACTCCAATTTGATTATTAATTTCTTGTCAGGCGGCTTCACGAGAAGCGGAAGCCATCTGAACTTCACAAACGGTTAATTTTCCCCCAGAAAAGCGGGATTTTCAAAAAAATTGACTAAATTCACTTTCCCCAACTAATTGGGGAACACCACCCATCATGCTACCACTGGTTGTGGGTTTCAAGAAAATTTTGCAAGAAAGTTACGCGAACGATATTCCCAAATGAATTCGATGGAATTTCCGTGTTGTGATTGAAAAACTGAGGTCATGGTGCACAACTTGGTTGATGCCATTGTGAATAACTTTTCAACTTTTAGGAACTAAATGAATTCAAAACAATCAAATAAACATTGGCAATTATGGACGTTTGACCCGCAAATGCGGTCATTTCCTGCCAGATTGTCGCTCGCCCAAGTTGGCTTCCGTAAAGGCAATTACTTTTTCCATGTCTTGCTGTGCCTTTTCGCTCAACTGTGTGCCGTAAATGCTGCGGTGCTGCCTGCCGACAACGGCGGCACACAAATCGTCAAACTCTTTTCTTTTGGCGGCGCGGAAAGCCAAAGGAGTTTTTGATCGCGTGCGCGATTTCATGCAACGATTGTCAAAAGAAGTGTCTGAAAATAACTAAATAATAAAAACAAAGAAGCCGCCAGTGCTAGTAACACTAACGGCTTCGCAACCAAAGGCCAGAGACCTAAAGTTGCGTATCTTTGAGGATACACGCAAATTTTATGTCTTGGCCGCGAAAGGTCAAGTGACTTGTCATAACTGCAATGAAGTTGAAATGGTCAAATTCGGAATCCGCAAAGGCATCCAACGCTATCGCTGCCGTGTGTGCAGACGCACGTTGTCCGATGCCCCAGAAAATCCGCTCGTGAGCCTGCGCGTGCCATTTGAAAAAGCCGTGCAACCGAAGATTCACGCGCTGCACGCTTGGCTACTCGAAACTTTTAGACCATCACCGGCTCGCCGTAGCACTGTTTGTCTGGCATTTCAATTTCGCCCGCAAGCATAGTGCTTACGGCGTCACGCCTGCCTACGCCGCTGGAATCGCCGGAAAGGAACCGATGAAAATTGAAGATTTGTTCAATTGGAAAGCCTCTGAATTATCAACCAACTAATACACCATGACCAAAACTGACGGCTTATTCGCCCATGTGAACAACTTCAACGCGATTTTTTCTTCGGCTTGCGGGAATATCTTTCGTGCCGCGCCGCCCGATATGCGTCCATCCGCCCCGCCAAATTTTTGTTCGACGGCTTGGGTTTCCGAACCGATTCGACCGTTTTCGGGCGCGCTTTAGGCACAAATGTGATGGGGCAGCCTTCGTAACCGAACGCCGTGCGCATTTCGTTCGCCAGATATTTTTTGTAGGGATCGGAAAAAAGTTCGTCGCGGTTGACGAATAGCAAAAACGCCGGCGGCGACTGCCGCACCTGCGTGGCGTAATAAAATTTCAGTCGGTGACCGGCGGCACTCACCGGCTGGCGTTTTTCGACGGCGTCATGCAGTGTGCGGTTCAAGATTGACGTCGGGACTTTCTGCTGCAATTGCGCGGCCACATAACGCACCGCTTCGAGCAGGCGATCCAGATGAAAACCAGATTTGGCGGATGTGAAAATCACCGGCGCGTAATCGAGGAAAAATAACTTTTCCTGCACCCACTCGCCGAATTCGCCGAGCGTGGTCATTTTTTTGGGCGCGGAACGGTTTTCCTTTTTCTCGCGCGAAATGATTTCTTCTTTGCGCTTTTCGCGGATTTTTTCCTCGAACAAATCCCATTTGTTCACGACCAGGATGCACGCGCGGCGGCCTTCGACAATGCGGTCGGCGATTTTTTTATCCTGTTCCAAAATTCCAGCCTCGGCATCCAGAACCAAAATGGCAATGTCACAGCGCGCGATGGATTCCTCCGAGCGTTGAACGCTGAAAAACTCGACAGAATCGTCAATGCTGCGCGTCTTGCGGATGCCGGCGGTGTCCACGAGCACATATTTTTCGCGTCCGCCTTCGGTCTCGACCTCGAACGGCACGTCCACCGAATCGCGCGTCGTGCCGGGGATCGGGCTGACGATGACGCGCTCGGATTTCGTGAGCGCATTGATGATGGATGATTTGCCGACGTTCGGACGGCCGACAATCGCCAGTCGTAATGGACCTTTTTTGCGACGCGCGGGTGCGGCTTCTTCATCTTCGATTGGCGCAGAAATTTCCGCATCGGGAAGTTCCGGTTCAGGAATCGCAGCGGGAAGATAAGCGGTCGCCGCGTCCATCAAGTTTGTGATGCCCTCGCCATGAATCGCGCTGACGGGAAACATTTTCTCGAAGCCGAGCCGGGCGAACTCATCCATGTTTTTTTCCGCGCGACTCGTATCCACCTTATTGATCGCGACCAGAATGGGTTTGCCGCTGGCGCGAAGTTTTTGCGCAACTTCACGATCCAGCGGGACAATACCTTCCTGCACGTTGACGACGAGGATAATCGCGCTGGCGGCCTCAATGGCGATGTTCACCTGTTCGAGCGCGGCTTTGACGATGACATCCTCGGATTTTTCACGGCGCAGCAAACCGATGCCGCCGGTGTCCACGAGCGTGAAGGATTTTCCGTTCCACTCGGCCTCGACGCTCACACGGTCGCGAGTGACGCCGGGCTGGTCATGGACAATCGCGATGCGTTTTTTGACGATGCGATTAAAAAGCGCGGACTTGCCGACATTCGGGCGGCCGACGATGGCGATGAGATTTGACACTAGCCAATTATGAATGAGTTCATCGCATGGTGAAAGTTAAAATCTGACAAACGATTTAGCCACAGAGGCGCAGAGACACAGAGATTTGAACCAATTATTTTCTCTGCGGCTCTGTTCCCTGTGGCAAACCATTTCAATTTGAACTGTCCGCTTGTTTTTGTGGTCAATACCCTTTTACAATCCGCGCCTCGCGTGAACGACACACTCATCATAGTGCCGACTTACAATGAACGGGAAAATCTCCCGCGCATGGCGCAAAAACTTTTGTCGCTGCCGGTCGGCGTGGATGTGCTCGTCGTGGACGACAATTCACCCGATGGCACGGGCAAAATTGCCGATGAACTTGTGGCGAAACATCCGCAAATATATGTTTTGCATCGCTCGGAGAAAAATGGACTGGGCCGCGCCTACATCGCCGGTTTCAAGTGGGCATTGGAAAAAAAATACGAATTCATCTTCGAGATGGACTGCGATTTCTCGCACAACCCGGACGACATTCCGGCATTTCTTGAAGCGGCGAAAAATCAAAACGCCGACCTCGTGCTCGGCTCGCGCTACGTCGGCGGCATCCGTGTCATCAATTGGCCACTCGGTCGGCTAATGTTGAGCCGGTTCGCCGGCAAATATGTGGCGCTTGTCACCGGAATGCCGTTCAGCGATCCGACCGGCGGCTACAAATGTTTCCGCCGCCGCGCTCTGCAAGCCATCAACCTCGATGCCGTCCGCTCGAACGGCTACAGTTTTCAGATTGAATTGACGCACAAACTTTGGCGGCAGGGATTCAAAATCGTCGAAGTGCCGATCATTTTCACCGAACGCACGCAGGGACATTCAAAAATGGCCGGCGGAATTGTGAATGAGGCGTTCTGGCTGGTCTGGCGGCTCTGGCTGCAAAATGGATTGCGCCGCTCACCGCGCGTGAAAACAAAATGTTGAATTGTTAAATGGTTGTTGAATCGTGGAAATTTTTCGCGCGTAGCCAATCACAATTTAATCATTTAACGATTTAACAAAACACCTGTGTGTTGTAGATTTACCGCCATGATTACTTTGATCGTCGGCACAAATCGTCCGGGCAGCAACACGCGCAAAGTCGCCGCGCAACTCGAAGAAATTTACACCGGACTGAAAGTGCCGCTGAATGTTTTGGATCTGGCGAAATTGCCGCCGGAAATTTTCTCACCAACTTCATACGCTGAAAAACCGAAATCATTTCTGCCTTTTGCTGACGCCATTCTAAAATCCGATGGATTGCACATCGTCACGCCGGAATACAACGGCAGCGTTCCCGGTGTGATGAAATATTTTATTGATATGCTGAAATTTCCAGAAAGTTTCGAGCAAAAACCGGTTTGTTTCACCGGATTGTCGGCGGGAATGTGGGGCGCGCTGCGTCCGGTCGAGCAGTTGCAGGCCATTTTTGCTTATCGCAATGCACATCTTTTTCCCGTGCGCGTTTTCCTGCCGCAGATTTACAATCTTCTCGACGACTTCGGCAAAATCAAAGATGCCGAACTGCTCGCGCGTTTGAAATCGCAGATTGAAGGTTTTGCGAAATTCGCCGAACATCTGAAAAAATTAAAGCCAGCGTGAATTCAAATTATTTTTAACCACGGATTAACACGGATGCACACAGATAAAAAAACATCCGCAGATTTATTTTGAGGGGTTCTAATCTGCGAAAACCAGCGTAATCTGCGGACAAAAAATCTTTTCCCGTCCGTGTTTGTCCGTGTCCATCCGTGGTTAAATAAAAAAGTTTGAGACTCGTCACCCCGTCTCCTACATTATCGCCATGAAAATCAAACTGCTTCTCGCCGCGTTGTTCATTTCCGCCACAACCATATTCGCCCAGATGCCGAAAGCTGGCGACACCGCGCCGCTCGTCACCGGCACGGACCAGAACGGCAAGGACTTCAAGCTCGCCGATCTCGTCGGCAAGAAAATCGTGCTGCTGTATTTTTATCCGAAGGATTTCACCGGCGGCTGCACGAAGGAAGCGTGCAGTTTCCGCGACGGCTTTGAGGATTTCGCCACGAACAACGTCGAGATCGTCGGCGTCAGTTTTGATTCCGCCGACAGCCATCTGCAATTCATCGCCAAATACAAATTGAATTTCACCCTGCTCGCCGATCCCGACGGAAAGATTGCCGACGCTTATGGCGTGCGGATGGCCGGAAAAAACATGGCCAAGCGCGTGAGCTTTCTCATCGGCCTCGACGGAAAAATCGTCCACGTCACCGACACGGGCAATCCCGACGTTCACCTTGCGGAAATGAAAGCGGCGATCGCCGGGTTGAAAAAGAATTGAACACCGCGCTGTTCGCAATGCGGTAAAATGAACGAACCGATTGAGTTTTGAACAACTCTAAAATGTTCTGTGAGCCTTTATGCCGATGACGTTTAGTGACAGAATTGAATTAGATGTGAAATGTTTGGGAAAATACTTTGAGCTACTCTTTTCAGTGGCCGAGGAATCTCGTAAAAGCCAGTCAGTCATGCCTGTAAATGATAAAGAAGACGCATGGTTTGTAGGGCAAAGCATCACTAATTTTATTCGACCCAGTATTGTATGCAATGTTTACAGCCTCGTCGATTTCTGGCTTTCTTGAGTCGGGTTCCGCATTTGCATTCAGCCCTTGCCGGCGTGGTGGTTCAAAGTTATTGTCTGGTCATGCTGGATTGGAGCAAATGTTCCGCCGTTGAACGCATCGCCGGAAAGGTCAGCGGCGCGTGGCTGTTCAAAGGCACACGCGTGCCGGTGGCGGCGTTGTTCGAGAATATCGAGGACGGCGCGACGGTGGACAATTTTCTGGAATGGTTTCCCGGCGTGACGCGCGAACAGGTGGAGGCGGTGCTGGAACACGCGGAACAAAGCCTTGCCGCCGCGTAATCGCGCGCATGAAAATTCTTTTTTGATCACGGCACGCCCGCGCCATTGCGCCGTCAACTGGCCGGCCACGAAATTTCCACGGCCTATGAAATGGGCTGGGCAAAATTGAACAACGGAGATTTGCTGGCCGCAGCGGAAAAATCTTTCGACGCTTTCATCACGACCGACCAAAACCTTCTTTACCAGCAAAATCTTACCGGCAGACGGCTGGCGATTCTGGTTTTGCCAACAACAAGCTGGCGGGAAATCAAAAGTATACGGAAAAGGTTGCTGACGCTGTGAACGCGCTCAAGCCGGGAGATTTTGTTGAATTGAGTTTTTAGATTGAGTTTCGCATTTCCCATTCTGTGTGCTGCGAACAAACTTTTCCCGCAGATTTTATTTTCTAAACTTGCCGCGTTTGACAACTCCAAACGGTTCCATTATGGTTTTTGCATGGCTGAATACACGCTCAAAAATATTCCAGCGGAAATCTACCATCGCGCGCAGTCGGCGGCGGAAAACAGTTTCCGCTCGCTCAACCAGGAAATCATCTACCGCCTGCACCGCTCGTTTGACGCGGAAGACGCCCGCACAACGGCGTTGCACGCCAAATGGGTGATGGAAGCACTCGAATCGGGCGCAACGAAGCCTTTGAAAATGCAGGAACTGGACGCGGCGTTCGCACGCGGCACAAAACGGGCGGCGGCGCGGAGGCCGCGCAAGTGAAGCTGGTTTATCGCCCGCTGTTTCTCGCCGACGTGGAACAGTGCGCGGATTATATTTCCACGGAAGCTGGCGAAGCAGTTGCCGGCGCGTGGTATGCGGCCTTGAAAAAATCGCTGGAACACATCCAGCGCGTGCCGGAAATCGGGCGTGTCCGGCAGGATTTGCCCATGCCGGAAATCCGCACGCTCAATCTGCGCAAGTATCCGAATTATCTGGTTTTTTACCGGCTGGAAAAGAGTGGCATCGAACTTTTGCGCGTGCGCCACGGCATGATGAACCTGCCGGAATTGTTTTCAAAATAATTTTCAGCGCAGTTCTGCTTGGCGAATAAACTTTTCGCGCGCGCTTTATTTTCTAAACTTGCCACGTGTCTCTCAAAATCGGCGACAAGCTCACCCTGACCATCCACGACATCGCATTCGGCGGCGAAGGCGTCGGGCGCGTGGATGATTTCGTCGTCTTCGTGCCGTTCGTCATCGTCCGCGAAACGGTCGAGGTCGAAATCACCGAGGTCAAAAAGAATTTTGCGCGGGCAAAATTGTTGCGCGTGGAAAAATCCTCGCCGGAGCGCGTCGCGCCGGAATGCCGTTATTTCGGCGCGTGCGGCGGCTGCCAGTATCAGCACATCGCCTACGCGACGCAGTTGCGGTTGAAGCACAAGCAGATTTCGGATATGTTCGAGCGCGTCGGAAAAATTCCGGCGGACAAAATCGCGCCGGTGATCCCGAGTCCGCAACCTTACGGTTATCGCAACCGCATCATGATCCGCAGCCAGTGGAACGGCCCGGCCAAAAAACTCGTCATCGGCTTCATCCGCGCGGACAACAATTTCGTCGAGGACATCGAAGAATGTAAAATCGCCGAGCCGGCCATCAGCGAGCAAATAAAACAAGTGCGCGCCAATCCGCCGCCGAAGGGCGGAATTAAAATCGTGCTGCGGATTCCGCCGGAAAACTGGGATGTGCCGCCGGATTCATTTTTCCAGAACAATTTTTTCCTGCTGCCGAAACTGGTCGAGACCGTGCGCGGATTTTTGCGCGACGGCGGCGCGAAACATCTGGTGGATTTGTATTGCGGTGTCGGATTTTTCGGGATTGAGCTTGCCGATTTGGTCGAATCGTTCGTCGGCGTTGAATATGACCGGCTGGCGATCAATTCTGCGCGCAAAAATATTGCTTCAAGAAAAATTTCCAACGGAGAATTTGTTTCCGCGACGGTCGAGGAAGTTTTGCCGGAGTTGCTCAAAAAGTTTTCGCCGGAAAAAACCTCGGTGATTCTCGACCCGCCGCGCAAAGGTTGCTGGCCGGAAACCTTGAGGTTATTGCGCGAAACAAAACCGGCGCAGGTCATTTACGTCTCGTGTCATCCGGCGACGATGGCGCGGGATTTGAACATATTGTGCGCGGAGGGTGTCTTTGAACTGGCGCACGTGCAGCCGCTGGATATGTTTCCGCAGACGCAGCACGTCGAGTGCGTGGCGGATTTGCGCGCGGGACAAAACCTTGCCAAGCCGCCTGAAATTGTTTCAACTGAATAGACCCAATGGCTAATGAAAAGCGGACTGACCCGCGAAAAAATTTTGTGCCGCGCATCCTGCCATGGCTGCTGGCGGCGGCGGCGTTTGTGGTTTACTGGCTGACGCTGAACCATTGGGTGTCGTTGTTCAATCTTGGCGTGGTCGCCAAAACATCTGGTTGGAGCTGGCAGCCGGAATTTCTGACTCCGCTTTTTTTCCTTGTCACCTACCCGTTTCGCTGGCTGCCGGTGGCGCAAATCCCGATAGCGCTGAATCTTTTTTCCGCCGTGTGCGCGGCATTGACGCTCGGCCTGCTCGCGCGCTCAGTTGCCATTTTGCCGCAAGACCGCACGGACGCGCAGCGCGAGCGCGAACGCAGCGATTTTTCGTTTTTGACGATTTGGAGCGCATGGTTGCCGCCGTTTCTGGCCGTGGCGGTCTGCGGTTTGCAATTGACGTTTTGGGAACAGGCGACCAATTGCACGGGCGAAATGTTCGAACTGCTGCTCTTTGCGTTCATCGTCTGGTCGCTGATGGAATACCGGCTGGATGAACGCGAGTGGCGTTTGTTTCTGGCCGCCGCCGTTTTGGGCGCAGGCATCACGGACAACTGGACAATCCAGTCGCCCAATGGCTCGGCGTTGATTGGATTTCTTCCGCTGTTTGTGGCGGCGGTCATCTGGACGCGGAAGTTAAGATTTTTCAACCTGCGTTTTCTCAAACGCATGGTATTGTGCGGGCTGGCGGGAATGTTGTTTTATTTTTTGCTGCCGGTGCTGGCCGTGATTTCGCACAAAGTGCCGGTGACCTTCTGGCAGGCGTTGAAGCTGAACCTCGCCGGGCAATGGCAGGTGGTAAAAATGTTTTTCATCCAGCCGGAGGTTCGGAAAACCGTGCTGCTGCTTTCACTGACTTCGCTGGTGCCGGTCTTATTGCTGTCCATCCGCTGGAAATCGTCCTTTGGCGACAACAGCAAGGTGGGGCTGGCTCTCACCAGTTTCATGTTCCACATGGTTCAAGCACTCATTTTAGGCGCGTGCATTTGGATCGCGTTCGATCCGCCGTTCAGCCCGCGACATCTCGGCTTGGGCCTGCCGTTTCTGACTTTTTATTATCTCGCGGCGCTGGGCGTCGGTTATTTTTGCGGATATTTCTTGCTCGTGTTCGGCAAGGAGGCTCCAAGCAACCGTTCACGCGAATTAAGGCCGTCGCCACTCAATGTATTGAATGGCCCGGTGGTTTGCGGCGTCTGGCTGATGGCCATTTTGGCGGTGGCCGGCCTAGTCTATAAAAACGCGCCGCAAATCCGTGAAACCAACGGCGACACCTTCAAAAAATATGCCGCGCTGGTGGAAGAAAATCTTCCCCAAACAGGCGGCATTTTATTGTCCGACGATCCGCACCGGCTGGTTCTAGTGCAATCAGCGCTGGCCAGCGACGGTCGCTCTGCGGATTTTGTGCCGCTGGACACAGGCTCGCTCACATTCCCGGCGTATCACAAATTTTTGCACGACAGGTTTCCGCAAAGGTGGCCGGACACCGTCAATGCCGCCGAACAGACCAACGGTGTCAGTCCGCTTCACCTGATGGGACTGTTGTCCATGCTCTCCAAAACCAATGAGCTTTACTACCTGCATCCGAGTTTTGGCTATTACTTCGAATTATTTTATGCCGAACCGCATGGGTTGGTCTACAAACTGAAAACCCTTCCCACCGACACGTTGTTGCCGCCGTTGCCGGATAAGGATCAGTTCGCCGCCAACGAGAACTTCTGGGCGCACGCGGAAAAGACGGCGTTTGACCCGATCATCCCGGACGCGACGCCCGTGGAAAACAGGCCAAAGTCAGCAGTCGAAAAAATTTTTGCGCGGCTGCACATTGAACATGAACCAAACCAAAGCGCCATCGTCGCCGGAACTTTTTATTCGCGCAGCCTGGATTTCTGGGGCGTGCAATTGCAACGCGCCGGTGATTTGACCAATGCCGCCGCGCATTTTGAGACTGCGCTAAAACTCAATCCCGACAACGTCGTCGCGCAGGTCAATCTTGAGTTCAACCGCAGCCTGCAAGCCGGGCAAACCATGCCGATAGATCTGACCAAGACCACTTCTGACCAGTTCGGCAAGTATCATTCCTGGAGCGCAATGATCAATGAAAACGGGCCGTTCGACGAACCGAGTTTTTGTTTTGAAAACGGCGTTATCCTGGTGAAAGGCGGATTGCTCCGGCAGGCAGCCGAACCGTTTGAACGCGTCCGCCAACTGGTGCCGGACAACCTGGCCGCCCGATTCTGGTTGGCGCAAATCTATCTCGCCTCGCGCCTGCCCGACCGCGCGCTCGATGCGCTTCGCGAACCGCTCGCACAGCCGGAAAATAATTTGGCCGCCGAAACCAATTCGACCCAGCTTCATGTCCTTGCCGCCGCCGCTTATTTTCAAAAAGACGACAACGCCCGCGGCGTTCAACTGCTTGAAACCGAAATTTCCCGCCATCCGACCAATGACGACCTGCTCATTACCACCGCCCAAGCTTACATAAGGCGCGGCCTGTTTACCAATGCCATCGTCGTCATTGACCGCAAGCTTCAAGACACGCCCGATGATCCCGTCTGGCTTTTTGCCAAGGGTTACACATCCATCCAGCTTAAGGCCTACAACGATGCGATCGCCGCCTTCACGCATTTGCTTACCATCCAGACCACCAACAGCAACGCTCTTTTCAACCGCGCCGTCGCCTACCTCCAAAGCGGCAAGCTCGACGCCGCGCGCGCCGACTACGAAAAATTGTCGCAAACCTTCACCAACTCGCCGCGAATCGCCTATGGTCTCGGCGAAATCGCCTGGCGCAAACACGAGACCAACGAAACAATACGGAATTACGAAACCTATCTGGCCACTGCCAATACCAACACCGCCGAGGCCACGAACATCATTGAACGGCTAAAATCGTTGCAGCATTGAACCGTTAAATTGTTGAAGCGATTTGACGATTCAACTATTTAACCATTCAACGATTTGAAAATCACCCACGTCATCACCCGGCTCATCGTCGGCGGCGCCCAGGAAAACACCGTCGCCACCGTCCTCGGACTTCGCCAAAAGGCAGACGTTGAAGTCCATTTGATTTCCGGCCCGACCACTGGCTCCGAAGGTTCGCTTGAATCCAAATTAGTCGAGAGCCGAGAGTCGAAAGTCGAAGACAATCGTTCCGGCTCTCGACCTTCGACCCTCGGCCCTCGGCTATTGATTGTTCCCGAACTCGTCCGCCCGATTCATCCGTTGAATGATTGGCTCGCATTGCATCGCCTGGAAAAAATCTTTCGCGAACAAAAACCGGACATCGTCCACACCCACAGCGGCAAAGCCGGGATTCTTGGACGCCTCGCCGCGCGACGCGCGGGCGTGCCCATCGTCATTCATACCATTCACGGCCCGTCGTTCGGGAATTTTCAAAGCGGTTTGGGCAATTTTATTTTCCGCGCCGCAGAAAAAAAAGCCGCCCGCGTCACCGACCACTTCATCGTCGTCGCCGAAGCCATGAAAACCCAATATCTCACCGTCGGCATTGGCCGCGCTGAACAATACATAAAAATTTTCAGCGGCTTCCCGCTCGAACCGTTTCTCGCCGTAAAAAACGATTTGGATCTGCGGAAAAAACTTGGGATCGCGCCGGATGATTTCGTCGTAGGCACCATTGCGCGGCTCGTCAAACTCAAAGGCCATAATGATTTGTTTGCCGTCGCGCCGGAACTTGTCCGGCAAAATCCAAAAATAAAATTCCTCCTTGTCGGCGACGGCGAATACCGCGCGCGTTTTGAAAATCTGGGACGTTCCCTCAAGCTCGAACGCCATTTTATTTTCACCGGCCTTGTTCCGCCAAATGAAGTTCCAAAATACGTCGGCATCATGGACGCGCTCGTTCATTTGTCGTTGCGCGAAGGACTGCCGCGTGCGTTGCCGCAGGCGCTCGCCGCCGCCAAGCCCGTCGTCGCCTACGATTGCGACGGCGCGCGGGAAGTTTGTCTCGACAGCCAGACTGGATTTTTGATTCAACCCGGCGATTTGAAAAACTTGACCGAAAAAATCATTCATCTCGCAAATGATTCCACCCTTCGGCAAGCATTTGGGCGGTGCGGTCAAAACTTTGTCCGTGAAAATTTCGCCGTCGAAAAAATGGTGGAGTCCATTCATAATCTTTATTTGAAACTGGCCGCCAGGCGCGGCATCAACCTGTGAGTTTTCCATTTAATTATTTTCTAGCCGCGTTTGCGGGCGCGTTTGCCACGACATTGTTGACACTGCCGTATTGGTCTGACTGGTGCCGGCGGAAAAATCTCGTGGACGATCCCGGTCATCGCAAAATCCACGACAAGCCAGTCCCGCTGGCCGGCGGACTCGCGGTTCTCACCGGGCTGCTGCTGCCACTGGTTGCCGGCGCGCGTTTTGCCTCGATTAGCATTCAAAATCCGGGCGTGTTGCCACCCATCGCCTACGGTTTCAATCATCGCGCGCTTGAACTCGCCGCCATCGCTTTTGGTGCCATTGCCATCACCATTCTGGGCTTGCTGGACGACAGGCATGAATTGAAGCCGCTGCCAAAATTCGCCGGACAATTTTTCATCGCGTTGGCAGTCACGGCAGCGGGCGTGCGCGTGACACTGTTCGTTCACAACGAAATTTTCAGTTATGCCGTCACGATTATCTGGCTGCTCGCCGTCATCAACGCCTTCAATTTCATGGATAACATGAACGGTCTCTGCGCCGGGCTGGGCGCGATTGGCGCGTTCATTTTTGCGATGATCGCCGCCACGAATGGGGAGTATCTTGTCGCACTCATGGGCTTCCTGATATGCGGCACGCTTGTCGGATTTTTGCCTTACAATTTTCCGAACGCCCGCGCGTTTCTCGGTGATGCGGGCAGCCATCTCGTCGGCTATCTGCTTGCAGTGATGGCAATCCTTCCACATTTTTACAACAAACATAATCCGAATCCGTTCGCCGTCCTCGCGCCGCTGTTGATTCTGGCAATTCCGCTGATTGACCTCGCGCAAGTCGTCATTTTCCGCACGCTCAAACGCAAGCCGTTTTGGATCGGCGACACAAATCATCTTTCGCACCGGCTGGTTCAACTCGGATTAAGCCGGACGAAAGCCGTTTTGCTGCTTTGGCTCATTGCAGCAATCATCGGCTGTATCGCGCTCTTTTTTTAACCGCAGATTACGCAGATTACGCAGATTAAATTAAAATCCGCGTAATCTGCGGTTTCACTTTTTCTTCGTGTCTTGGTGCCTTTGTGGTTAAATTTTTCCCGTGAAAATCCTGTTCATCGGCGACATCGTCGGCCATCCCGGACGCAACGCGGTCAAAATTCTTCTGCCGAAATTGCGCGCGCAGCACGGACTCGATGTCATCATCGCCAACGGTGAAAATTCCGCCGGCGGCAACGGCATCACGCCCGACATCGCGGCGGAACTTTTTTCTTACGGCGTGGACGCCATCACGACCGGCGACCATTTGTGGGATCAAAAGGAAGTCATGGAACTGCTGCAAAACGAAAAACGCTTTCTGCGTCCGCTGAATTATCCGCCCGGCACGCCCGGCAAGGGCAGTGCGATTTTCAAAATCCGCGACTTGCCGCCCATCGCCGTGATGAACGTTCAAGGCCGCACCTTCATGCAGCCGCCGCTCGACAATCCGTTCACGCTCGCGCTTGACGAGGCGAAATGGCGACGCCAGCACACGCCGATCATCTTCGTGGATTTTCACGCCGAGGCGACCTCGGAAAAAATCGCGTTCGCGCGGATGCTCGACGGCCAGGTCAGCGCCGTCGTGGGCACGCACACCCATGTGCAGACGGCGGACGAGCAGATTTTTCCCGGCGGCACGGCCTACCTGACCGACGCTGGGTTCACTGGCCCGCACGAAAGTGTTTTGGGCCGCGAAATCGTGCCGGTCGTCACGCGTTTCCGCACCGCCATGCCGCAACGGTTTGAAGTGGCGCGCAACGACGTGAAGCTGCAAGGCGCGGTAATTGAAATTGACAACGCCAACGGCAGGGCGCTGAAAATCCAGCGCGTGTCGGAAAACTTAATTTAACCACGATTGAATTGGGATTTTTATGAGCAAACAACCAAATCGCAATTGGCTTCAAAGAATGTAACCTTTTCCGTCCCATAACGGTCTGTTCTGATAAGTTTCCCGGTGCGCTGTTGGAATGCCATCTCGGGTTGCTTAAAAAACAAATAAACACACAAAATCCATGACCATGAATAAATTCACAAAAATTCTGCTGGGCGCTGTCCTGCTTATCGGCGCGATGACCCAGGCACAAGCTGATGACAAAAAAGTAGATCCGACGGGAACTTACATCTGGACCATGCCGGGACGCAATGGCGGCGCAGACCGGACAAACACACTGGTGCTGAAGCTGGACGGCGATAAGTTGACGGGCAATTTGTCCGCGCCCGGACGCGGCGGCACGGCCACTGAAACGAAAATCAACGATGCCAAGCTCACCGGCAAGGAAGTTTCATTCAACGTCGTGCGCACGTTCAATGACAATTCGTTCACGAACAAATATTCCGGCACGGTGGCGGATGGTGCCATCAAGGGTAAAATCGAATTTACCCGGGATGGCGATGTCCAGTCGCGTGATTGGGAAGCGAAGATGCAGAAATAATCCGCCGTTCCAAATCCGATCTCAGCGCGCAATCGAAGGATTGCGCGCTTTTATTTTGCGCTCACGGTGGCTTTCTTTTCCAAAATGCGTCCTGCCAGCGCTTTTGTTTCTCGCCGGCCTCGCGCAGGAACGGCGCGAGCGCGCCGAAGTTGACGAGGCGTTCGTTGAGCCAGTGGAAAGGCTGATGCAGCGGTCGCGCAAAATCCACGAACAGCACCACGCGATAGCCGTCCGTGTCATTCCACACCTCGTGGTTGAACGTGTCGTCGAAGATCAGAGCCTCGCCTTCGCGCCAGGAATAAAAATCATTGCCGATGCGGATGCGCACGCGTTCGCGCGGTTCCGGCACCATCAGGCCGAGATGCAAACGCAAAATCCCGTTCCACGCGCCGCGATGCGCGGGAATGTGTTTGCCGGGCGAGAGGATGCTGAAAAACGCCGTGGTCATGCCGGGAATTTTGCCGAGCAACCGCATCGTCTGCGGACAGCACTGCGCATTTTGCGCGCAGTCCATGCCGATGCCCGCGAGAAAAAAAGTTTTCCAATTATTGTCCGACTGGATCGCGCCGACTTCCTTCAAAATATCCTGAAAGCTCGGCATCTGATCGCGGAACGTCATCACAGCGTCGAGTTCCTGGCGGATCAATTTCCATTCACGCTCGATTTCCGCCGTCCACGAAAATAATTTCGGGTCATAAATGTGCGGATCGCCGTGGCGCGAGACGCGCGAGACGCCCAATTCCATCAACGTCTGCGCCGCCACGCCGCAGCGGTCGAGAAAACTGCGGTTGGGATTGAGCGTATGCCAGCGATGGCGCAAATCTTCGACTTTAACTTCTGAATTACCGGCAACATTCGACATAGTTGGCTAATTATAATTTCAACTTCTTGAACCGGTTGTTCACTTCCTTGAAATGGAAATCCAGCGAACAGAGTTTTTCAAGCTCGCCCGGTTTGAAATATTTTGCAACTTCTGGATCGGATTTTAATTGTTCCACGAAATCCGCGTCGTCGCGACCCGCGTGTTTGACTTCCCACGTTTTCATCGCGGCGTCTTGAACAATTTTGTAAGCGTCTTCGCGCGTCAAACCTTTTTTGATGAGCGCGAGCAGGACGGTCTGCGAATTCCACATGCCCAAACTCAAACCGAGATTTTTCTTCATGTTCGCGGGATAGACAATGAGACCGTCCATCAGCCGCGTCAACAAACCGAACATATAATCCAGCAACGTGCAGGAATCGGGAAAAATAATCCGCTCGACTGACGAATGTGAAATGTCACGTTCATGCCACAGCGCAACATTTTCCAATGCGGCAACGGCATTTCCGCGCAGCACGCGCGCGAGTCCGGTCAATCGTTCCCATGTGATTGGATTGCGTTTGTGTGGCATCGCACTCGAACCTTTCTGACCGACTGTGAAAGCTTCCTCGGCTTCCAAAACTTCCGTGCGCTGCAAATGCCGGAACTCCACTGCCCAACGCTCGATGCTCGCGCCGATGAGCGCGAGCGCATTCATAAATTCGGCGTGAAGATCACGCTGCACGACTTGCGTCGCGATCGGCGCGGGTTTTAATCCAAGTTTTTTGCAGACGAATTCCTCGACGCGCGGCGACAAATGCGCGCTTGTGCCGACCGCACCGCTTAATTTTCCGACCGCGACAATGTTGCGGACGCGTTCGAGGCGTTCGAGCGCGCGGCGGAATTCTTCATACATGAGCGCCATCTTCAAACCGAACGTGGTCGGCTCGCCGTGGATGCCGTGGCTGCGTCCGATGCACGGCGTGAATTTATGTTCCTGCGCGCGGCGCGCGATGATGGGCAAAAGTTTTTTTACGTCGGCGATCAAAATGTCCGCGCTCTGCGTCATCTGCACGGCGAACGCCGTGTCCCCAATATCGCTGCTCGTCAGGCCAAAATGCAGCCAGCGGCTCGCGCGGTCATTAATTTTTTCGGCGACGGCAGTGGTGAATCCGATGACGTCGTGGTTGAGCGTTTTTTCCAATTCCTTCGCCCGTTCGGTCAAAGCTTTTGTGTCGGCGAAACATTTTTCCGCACCGCGCTTCATCTTCGCAAAGTCGGTGCGCGGCACGATGCTCTGCTTGACGAGCGCTTCACTGGCGAGCAATTCGATTTGCAGCCAGATTTTTAATTTATTTTCGTCCGTCCAGATGGCGCGCATTTCAGGACGCGCGTAACGTAAAATCATAGGATGATGATAATCGAATCGTTAAATCGTTGAAATGTTAAATCGTTGCATCGGAAAATGCGCGGCCATCTGGCAGCGATTCAACGGTTCGCCATTTTCGTGCGGGCCTTTTCGAGAATCTCACGTTCGCGCGCGGTCAGACTTTGGATGCCGCACGCGGAAATTTTTTCGAGGATCGGGTCAACTTCATTTTTCAGGAACTCGTCGGTTGAAGAATCTTCGTCCGGTTTATTTGACGAATGCCAGAACGATTTTTTGCCCGCGCTTTTAGAGACAAATTCAGGCGGTTCGCGGCGGCGCGAAGGAAATTCCCATCGCGGCCAACGGCCAAAAATATGACGCGTAAAAAAGAATCCGGTTAAAATTCCACCCAGATGCGCGGCATTGGCAACGCCGCTGCCGGGCGTCGCGACGCCGATCAATGCGAGCGCGATGGTGACCCACAGCAAAGTTTTTCCGCGCATGGTCACCGGAATGAAATAAATCAGCAGCGTGAATCGTTCCGTCCAATTTATGACTGCAAACGCGGCAACCAGACCATAAGCGCCCGCCGAAGCGCCGACGACCGCGCCGCCAAATAATTTTGGAAGGCAAAGCGCAAAGAGCATTTGCACCACGCCGCCGATGATGCCGCTGGACAAATAGAGCGTCAAAAACCGGCTTCGGCCCAGAACCATTTCAACCGGTCGTCCGAAAAAAAAGATGGCCAGTGAATTAAAAATCAAATGCAGCCAGCTCGCGTGCATGAATTGAAACGTGAGCAGTTGCCAGACGTAACCGTTCTTCAAACCTTCGAGGCTCAACGCAAAATAATTTTCTTCAATTTCCGCGCCATGGATGAATTGTGACTGGGCAAACAATTGAAAAAGAAAAACTAGCGTGTTGATGATCAGCAACGCAACGGTGAATGAAATGCGCGGCTCTTGATAAGCCGGCTGGCGCATATAATCGCGATCTTCAAGCATGACGGGTGAAACTAAACGCGGTGGTTAAAATATTCAAGTGATGCGCCCATCGGCCAATTCAATCACCCGCTCCGCGTGCGCGGCGACCCGCGCGTCGTGCGTGGCGATGATGAGCGTCGTCTGTTTTTCGACACGCAAACCTTTGAGCAGTTCAATAATTTCGCCGCCGGTTTTGGAATCCAGATTGCCGGTCGGTTCGTCGGCCAGCAGCAGTTCGGGCGAATTGATGAGCGCGCGGGCGATGGCGACGCGCTGCTGTTCACCGCCGGAAAGTTCGTTTGGCCGGTGCTCGACGCGTTCGCCGAGGCCGACGCGCGCGAGCAGTTCGCGTCCGCGTTTGGCGGCGTCGGCCACGGACACGCGGGCGATGCGCGCGGGCAGGCAGACGTTTTCGAGCGCGGTGAGTTCGGGCAGCAGATGGTAGGCTTGGAAAACAAAACCGACTTTGAAATTTCTAAACGTGGAAAGTTTCGCAGTGGTGAGTTTCGCCAGATTTTTTCCGGCGAAGGAAATTTCACCGGCGTCCGGCGCGTCGAGGCCGCCGAGCAGATGGAGCAATGTGCTTTTGCCCGCGCCAGACGCGCCGCGCAGCGCGAGAAAATCGCCGCGCGCCACTTCGAGGTTCACGCCGCGCAGCACGTTGAGCGAGCGTTTGCCGATGCGATAAGTGCGGCCCAGATCGCGCGCGATGATAAGCGGTTCATTCATTGCGCAACGCCTCCACGGGATTCAACCGACTTGCGTGCCACGCGGGCAGCAAGGCGGCGACGAGACAGATAATCAGTGAGCCGCCGCAAATGACTGCGATGTCGCCGGGCATGACGAGCGCGGGCAATTGGTAAAAATGATAGATGTCCGCCGGAAAAAGTTCGAGGCCGGTCAGTTTGCGCATGAGTAGGAGAAATTCATTGCGCCAATGCACCGCCGTCAGGCCGAGCGTGACGCCACACGCCACGCCCGCGACGCTGACGACGAGGCTTTGCAAAAGAAAAACCGTCATCACCTGGCGGCTGGTCGCGCCGAGCGCCTTCATCACGCCGATTTCGCGTGTCTTCATCATGATGAACGTGATCAGCGTGCAGGTGATGCCGAACGCCGCCACGATCACGATGAAAAACAGGATGTAGAGCATCATGTTTTTTTCCACGAGCACGGATTGCAGCATCGAACTTTGCTCGAACCAGGTGCGGATGATGACTTGGTCGCCCAGCACCGCTTGCAATTGCGCGCGGACAACGTCTGCGAGCATCGGGTCGGTCAATTTCACGAGCAGGCCGTGGACAGAATCGTCGAGGTCATACAAATCCTGCGCGTTTTCGAGCGAGGTGACGATGATGGACTGGTTGTAATCTTCAAAGCCCACGTCGAAAATGCCGCGCACTTCGTAGTCGTCGGGAATGCCGACTTCGGCGTTGGGCTTGCCCGCCGTATTCACCATTTTTTTGATCTGGCGCATTGGCAAAATAGAAAGTGTGTCGCCGACCTGCAATCGTTGCGCCTCCGCGAAACCGCTGCCAATCACCACGCCGCGGCCGCTCAAGTCAAACGTCCCCGCCACGATGCTGCGCGGCAAAATGCTCACATTGCCTTCCGTCTGCGGATCAACGCCACGCAAATAGGGTGCCGCGTATAGCATATTGGTGCCGACTACGTGCTGCACCATTTCCGGGCCAACAATGATTGGTGAAACGCCGACGACATTTTTGTTGGACGAAATAATTGTTTCAATCGCCGCGTAATTTTTCAACGGCGCATCGCCCGCGCCGGAAATCATCAGGTGCGACTGGAAGCCAAAAACTTTTTCCT
>DATAUQ010000088.1:0-11445 GCA_036268155.1 Verrucomicrobiia bacterium
ACGCATTTTTGTTGTTACAAAATTATGTGGAAAGCGAGCGCAGCGTCCTTCAGTTGTTCCGCAAAGACATTGAAGCCACCGTTGAAGAAAAACTTTCGGAGAAGTTTCCGAGTCAAAATCACAGCCGGGTTGTGCGGGCAATTTCTGCACGGTGCGGAAGCCAAGTGTCGGTTGAAAGCGAAAAGGAAAAACCGGCCAAGAGCGTCAAAATTCGGATGTGAGGCGGCTTTATGGGCGACTTCAATTCCATGTTCCCGAATTTTCTCGCGCAATGTTTGTCGCTCAAAACGCTGCTTACGCCCATCGCGTTTTTGCTCATCACCGGCGGATTGATCGCCTCGACCATCGCCCATCATCGCAGCGGCAACGCACAGCTTCAGGCCATCGGCAAGATGATTGTCCTCATCACGCTGATTGTTTTTCTGCCGACTTGGGGAAACGAAATTGTATCCATCGTAAGCGACACGGTGACAAATGTTCTGAAAGTTGATCCTGCAAAAATTCACGACCAATATCAGGCGGCACTTCAAACGAAAAAATCCACTGACGGAAATACAAGTTGGTGGGAAAAACTCATCAATTTTCCATCAATCATGGAGGCATTGGTGTCCGCTGTTTTTATGATTCTGGGCTGGTTCGCCAGCGCGATTGAAT
Source organism: Verrucomicrobiia bacterium (assembly GCA_036268155.1). Lineage (GTDB taxonomy): Bacteria > Verrucomicrobiota > Verrucomicrobiia > Limisphaerales > UBA11358 > UBA11358. Next base: position 655 of record DATAUQ010000088.1, read on the forward strand.
GGTGGGCGTATATCCTTCAAACCGCGATTTTGTTTATCGGTTATTCCTTGTCCCCAATTTTCATCGGGATGCTGGCATTTCCCTCACTTCAAAATGTCGGGCGAAATTATCTGTTAAACTTGCTTGGCATAATGATTTGGCCGCTAGGCTGGGGAGTAGCCGGTCTGATCACATCCGGCATGATTGATTTTATGACCGACCAAAGCTTTTTGAGTTCTCAAAGTGCCAGCGGTGTTGTTGGCTATTCGTTGCAAAATCTCATGGGGCTGGCGTTTCTCGGTATCTGGATAATTTTTAGCACAATTGCCGCGCCGATAATTATTCAAAAGGCGATAGCCACGGGAAATTCCGCCGCTTCAAATTTGTTCAGCGGAGCTTTTTCGGCGGGACGCGCAGCGGCAACAACCGGCGCGACCACATTGGCAGAAAGCGGCGCAACCGGAATCAAAGGCGCGATTGCTGCCGGGGCGCTGGCGACTGCCGCAGCGGGAGAATCACTAGCGACATCTTCGATGGGCGAGGGCGGTAGTTCGTTGCTCGGTTCGCTGGCGCAAACAAGCAACCGAGCGCATGAGCGGGCGCGCGACAAAGAGGATCAAAAGCAGCAACAGGGCTTTCCGCCCAGCGATCCGACCGGCGATAAAACCGTTGCCGGATTGCTTGATAAAAGCCGCAATCCCGGCACTTAATTTTTAAGGTGAAAGCCGTCCGCACTTGTGTTAAAATTTAGTTGTGACGGAATTTGTTGCCATCATGGGAATTGGAACTGTGGTCGCCATTTGGGTTGTGGCGAACCTGCCGAAATCGCGCGGCCATCGCCGTGGTGCAGTTTCATTTGAACAGAAGCCGTTCCAAACCCCCGCGTGGCGAAAAGACATATCCGAGATTTATTCGACCGACGGTTTTGACTATTTGAGAAAATTGGAGCGTCATCAAAATGATCCGAAACACTGGCCTTGCCCGTTCCTCCCAGATTGTTAAGCAGTCTTTTAGACGCTTCCATAAGGAAATAAAAGCTGGCTAAAGCCTGATAAAAACGTCAGCAAAAACGTCAGCTAACTGACCTATGAATGTGCTGTGAATGGGTAGTTGCCCGACTGTGATAAGAAGTTCTTGAATGTTGTTTTCACATCGGCTAACATTAGATAAATCAAAGCTGTAAGCTCTTGATTTCCAAGAGGCAGTTTTCGGACTCTCGCCGATGTCTCGGTTCGATTCCGACCCTCGCCTCCATATCGAAATGGTTGATAGAGTAGAAGTTGCGAAGTCTGGCAGGTCAAGTGTGTATGAAATTGTGTATGAAATCAGCTAGTCATGCACAAGGCAGTCACTAGGCAACCAGAAGGCGCTAACAAGTCGGAACGGGATTGTGAGAGGCTCGATAACAAAATCGAGCCATGAAACAACGTTACCATACCTTCCGTCGTGAAAACGGAATTTACTACTCCCTCGACACGCTCACCAAGAAGCGGAACAGCCTCAATACCGCTGACCGCGAAGAGGCCAAGCGTTTTCTAAATGCACTCAATGAAGCCTGCAAACAACCGGCGGTGAATCTGCAAATCGCCCAAGTTTATTTGCAGCACAGCGATCCTGATTTTGTCAAACGCAGTTGGCAGCACGTCATGGACGAAATGGGCCGGACAAAATCCGGCAACACCAAAAAGCGGTGGGATGTTGCCATCAAGGACAAGGCTTTCGCCTCCATCCAAAATCTACCGCTCATCAAAACTCAGGCGGAACATTTTTTTGACGCGCTCCACAAAGGCACGGTTTCGACGAACGTATTTTTACGGCGTATTCAAAATTTCGCTCTCGATATGAACTGGCTTCCCCGCTCCATCATCCCGAAACGGCAGTGGCCGGCGATTCACTTCAAAGATAAACGCGCCATCACCCTTGCCGAGCATCTGGCCATTATCGGACGGGAGAAAAATCTGGAACGGAAAACATTTTACGAACTGTGCTGGCATTTGGGAGGTAGTCAGGGAGACATCGCCAGTTTGAAGGCCGAGGATGTGGATTGGGAAAATCGGACCATCGGCTTCACCCGGAAAAAGACCGGCGTGCCGGTGATTCTGCATTTGGGTGACGAAACGTTGAACACGCTAAAAGATTTGCCGGGCGAAGGTTTGCTGTTCCCGTATTTGGCGCGGGTGCGCGCCGGTGATCGGGCAACCGAATTCAATCAGCGTTGCCGTGGACTTGGAATTGAGGGGGTCTCGTGGTTGCGGATGATCATCCCATTGTGCGGTCGGGCATCGTCGCGAATCTGATGCAGCAGCAGGACATGAAAGTCGTAGCTGAAGGTAACGACGGCGTTGAGGCACTGGCTCTCATTAAAAAATATCTGCCTGATATTGTTCTATTGGATCTTCGGATGCCGCGCATGGACGGTTTGGAAGTGGTTGCGGAAGTCAACGCATTGAATATTCGATCCAAGGTGATTGTGATAACAACTTTCGAGAATCAGGAAGACATTCAACGCTCGATAAAAGCGGGCGCGCGGGCTTATTTGCTTAAGGATTGTTCTCAACAAGTTTTACTCGAAGCTGTCCGGCGCGTTTATCTCGGCGAAATTTTCCTTTTGCCTCAAATCGCCCAAAAACTTGTGGATCAGATGCAAAAGCCACAGATTAGCTCAAGGGAATTGGAAGTTCTTAAATCCGTCGCGTCAGGCAAGAGCAACAAGGAAATTGGAGTTCAACTTTTTATCTCGGAAGGCACCGTTAAAACCCATGTGGCAAGCTTGCTGGAAAAGCTGGGCGTTCCCGGGAGAACGTCAGCCGTCAGAGAAGCGGTCCGACGCGGTTTGCTGCAAATGTCTTGAGCGTCCAAGCCCTTGCCTTGTGTCAGGGAAAACTGGGAATAAGCCTTATCCCTATTTGAAGTATTACAATATCCACCGCTCGATAATTATTGTCAGCCAAACTGTGAGAAATACGAGCGGTATCAAGACCGGCCCGGCTAAACCCAATCGGCGCTCGATGACTTCAGCTTGGACGGTGGGAAGGCGGGATGGATGCGACTTTCCCGCGAGATGCCGGATATTTCTCATGCGCGAAATTGCGGCCCAGATTGTCAGATAGCTTGCCACGTCCGTGACCAGTCCCGCCACGGGCAATGAATTGACGAGGATTACATTCAGTTTTGCGTAAATCGGAAGCAGCGATTGAGCCGAGCCGTTGAGCGTGACTGCAAAGCCGCTCAATAAAAAAGATTGCGAACTCACCAGCCAGGATAGTCGGGCATTGATCAAATTGTCCTGATGCCGGATTTCCTCTCGCAGGAAAGCATATTCCTCAATTGAAAGGCTGCCATCCTGTGAACTACTGGGCGGCGTCATAGCTATTCGTTGCTATATTCATTCAATGATATTTCTACAAAAATAACTTGGGTTATGAAGTGTCAAACCTTGATAAATCAGTGTGTTCAATAGCTTAATTTATCGAGTTTCACTTTTCCTCGGAAAATCCAGTAGATGCAGACGGTGTAGGCAATAACCACTGGCACGCCGATACAGGCGATAATGAGGATGATGCCGAGCGTTTTCGGCGATGACGCAGCGTTGTAAATCGTCAGGTTATTTTCGGGGTTGGACAGGCTGTAAACGAGGTTCGGAAAAAAGTTCAACGCAAACAGCACCATCAGCGTCACGATGGCGGCGCAAGATGACAAAAATGCCTTCCCGTCGTTTCCGTGATGGAATTCGCGCGGAATGTTGGCGATGGACAGCATGTTCACCAACGCAATGCTGAATAGCCACGGATTTTCCCGCATACGGGAGGCCATGTGCGGCACGTAAAGCAGCGTGGCCATCGACAGCGTAACAGTGCAGATGACAAAGAAAATGATGCAGCGCATCGCCCACATGCGCAGTTTGTCGTGCAAGGTGCCTTCAGTTTTCATCACGCCATAAATCGCGCCGTGCATCATGAACAACGCCACGGTCGTCACGCCAACAAGCAGTGGATACGGTTTTAACAATCCGAGAAATGTGCCTGCATATTCCCCGTTGGAGTCAATCGGCACCCCAAAGGCAATGTTGCCGAGTGCAGTCCCAACAAGCAGTCCGGCCAGTATGCTGCCAATTGAAAAGCTCACATCCCACATTTGCCGCCACCATTTTTCCGGACGTTTGCTGCGGAATTCAATCGCCACTCCGCGAAAAATCAGCGCAGCGAGCAGTAAATAAAATGCGAGATAAAACCCGGAGAATATCGTCGCATACGCATTGGGAAACGCGGCGAAGAGCGCGCCACCGCCAGTAACCAGCCAGACTTCGTTGCCATCCCAGACCGGTCCGATGGCATTGAGCATCACGCGGCGTTCCTCGTCATTGTTCGTGAACAGATGCAGCGCGCCGACGCCGAGATCGAAACCGTCGAGGACGGCGTAACCGGTGAACAGCACACCGACGAGGATGAACCAGATGGTGTTGAGGTCGAGATTCATGGTGTGGTTTTATTTTTGTTCATGTGCGAGCGGTTCGGGCAAAGCCAGTTTGCCGGACGGAATCAAATCCGCGTCATCAGGGCCGTGATGAATTTTGTCGTTGAGCAAATAAATGAAAACGGCGAACAGCAGAAAATAAATGAACGTGAACAAAATCAGTGACGTGAGAACGGCGTTCGCTTTGACCACAGCGGACAACCCTTCCGGCGTGCGCATCAGACCATAAACGATCCACGGCTGACGTCCGACTTCGGCGGCGAACCAGCCGAGTTGATTTGCGATTTCCGGGCCGAGCACGGAGAAAACCAGCAGCCACAGCAGCCAGCGCCGCTCGTGCAGTGAGCCATGACGCAAATATAAAATTCCGAGTGCCGCGATGCCAATCAACGCAAAGCCGATGCCCACCATACCGTGAAAAAACAGAAAACATGCCGTGACGGGCGGACGATCTTCCGGCTTGAAATCGTCCAAACCGATGACCGGTGTATGAAAATTGTTGTGCGTTAGAAAACTCAACGCTCCCGGTGCCGTGATGCCGATGACCTTTTCGTTTTTTTCGTCCGGCCAGCCAATCAGCACCAGCGGCGCGTTGGAAGTGGTTTCGTAAAGTCCCTCAAACGCGGCGAGTTTGGCCGGCTGATTTTTCTCCAAACCCTGCGCGGTCATGTGACCGGTTACACCTTGCAGCAACGATGCGACGAGCGCAACGGTCAGACCGACCTTCAGCGACGCACGCGCGAATTCCAAATGCGTTTTCTTTAGCAAATACCAGGCGCTCACGCTCACAACCAGGAACGCCCCCGCGCACCACGCGCCACAAACGGTGTGAAACAAGCGGTCGGGGAATGATGGATTGAATACCATCGCCCAGAAGTCCGTGACTTCCGCGCGCGCCTTCAGACCTTCGCCGACGATATGATAACCGGCGGGTGTTTGCATCCAGGAATTCGCCACGACAATCCAAACCGCACTGAAGTGCGCCCCGAGACAAACCATGCACGTCGAGAAAAAGTGCAGTTTTCGTCCTACCTTGTCCCAGCCGAAAAGCAGAATGGCGAGAAAACCTGATTCGAGAAAAAAAGCAAAAATTCCTTCCGCCGCGAGCGCGCTGCCAAAAATATCACCGACGAAACGTGAGTAAGTTGCCCAGTTGGTGCCGAACTCAAATTCCATCACGATGCCTGTCGCGACGCCGACCGCGAACGTGAGGGCAAACACTTTTGTCCAGAATCGCGCCATCTGATGATAGAGCGGATTTTTGGTCTTGAGCCACAACCCTTCCATGATGACCAGAATGACGCCCAGTCCGATGCTCAACGGTGGATAGATATAATGAAACGCTATGGTTGCGCCAAACTGGATTCGAGAGAGTGTTAGGACGTCCATATGATACTTTTCATTTGTGGGTCTCCTTGTTTGCCTCATCCCCGTGATCTGTTTGTCGCAGAGTTTCACCAGCCAATCGCACAACAAATCTCCATGCTTGGAAAAACGCTTTGATGCCGTCCGTCACTTTTAGAAATGGCATTTCCGCGATGGTGCCAACTTTTTCTACAACATGATCCGCACGCTCCGACCATCTCGTGATGATACCGACGATCCTAGGTCGGCCACAATGCTATGGAATCGGCTTAAGAGAACAGCAGCCGTTGTTTCGTTCCATTACTTGACCGAGTTTAATAATATCGTCGAAGTGCAGTCGGCATTCTTCCGATTTTCAGCGAACGTTCATATCCGTTCAAATCAGTATCACCATTCAAATTCAAAATTTTTCCTGCTTCAAGTCCTGCGACCGGAACACCTTCGCGCAACAAAATCCTGTTCTTCCAAACCGAGGCGATGCGCGCGCCCGGTGTCAAAATGCCGACGAGATTCAACGGATCAGCCGCGCTCAACGTGACCATCTCGCCTGATGCTTTTGTTTTTCGGATAGAACGCAAAGAACCAATTGCTTCCGGCAACGCAAATTGTTCGCCGCTGACGCCATTGATAAAATAGCCGCCGCGAATTTCGCCGCGCGCTTCCAATCGCCGGTAAATCCGTCCGAGTTCAAACCATGAAACTTTCAACGCCTCGCGTTCCAGTAATTTTCGGAACATGACACCATAACGCCGCAACAAAACTTTGGCGAAAATTTCAAGTGCGTCGTCGCGATTTTTTGAATGCAACTCTTCATTTCCATTTTCAGAAAAATCCGGCGCAGGAAATCTGCGTAGTAATGACCAGCGCCCGGCGAATTCGATGCTCGTGACTGCGCGATGCCGGCGCGGACGGCCAACATCGCCGAACGGCGCGCGCTTTTCCTGCGGCGTCAGCAGCGCGCGCAAGCCTTCAAAACTGTCCGCCGTCACCCAGCCATGCGCGGCCAGTTCGCCCAGGGCCTGCTCGACGCGCGATTGCAACAGTTTTGTGCGCTGGACAATTTCACCAAAAAACAACGCACCGCTTTCCGCGAGCGTTTTCAAAACCAATCCGGTTTCCGAGGAAAATTCTTTCTGCGGCGGCGCGGCCAGTTCCAGCCAGCTTCGCGAATTTTCCCGAGCGAACAATGCGATCGGACTCGAACGAAGTGGCGTGAACGCGCGCGATTTTTGATTTTGCGGCGGCGACAGTCTTCCCCATCCGACGCGCCCGGTGAAACACAGTTGGTCCAGCCAGCGCGGATCGTAATTTTTTACGCGCGCGGCCAGAACCGCCGGTTCCCAGGCTGTCGCAGGCAATTCGCAGCCATCGAGTAGATGCAGAACAGCCTCGACGCCGGCGATTTCTTCCATTTGATTTTCCGGCGCGACGTGCTGCCATGCCAAAAGGAATCGCTGAAAATCGGCGATGGAAACCGGTTGAATCTCGGCACGCAGCCGATTGATCGTGAGCCGGTGAATCCGCGCGAGCAAACGGCGATCGCACCATTCTGTTTCAGTCGCGCCCGGACGAAATTTGCCACGTAAAATAAATCCTTCAGTTTCCAGAGTGAGCAACGCTTGTTCGATTTCAGAAGCAGGTAATTGAAAAAAATCCGCTAGTGATTTGGTCGTCGCAGGTCCGAGAATTTCCATTCGCCCGCGAACCAGTTCGCGCAAGGCGTTTTCGTGTTCCCAGATTTTATTCGCCTCAAATTCCGGCGCGGAAATTTCGGGTTCAATTTTGCGATTTGGATAAATCGTTTGAACCATCGGCAAGCGCTCGGCGGCAATCCAGAATTTTGGGCCGTCCAATTTTCCCGCGCGTTTTTCATTTACGAGTGATTTTAGAAAATTTTCGGAATCGGAACTGCCGCGCTTCAAGTCTTCGTCCGAAGCAACACCAAGTTGTAAAAGTGTTTCGTGCAATTCGTCGGCGTTGGTCGCTTGCGGCCATGCTTCTTCGCAAACGCGTTCGATCGCGGCGGCATCCAGAATCCACAGTTCATTCCGCGAAGATTCACCGGCGCGACGCGTATAAACCGCCTGTGTTCGGCGCTCTTCGAGAGGCGCATTGTCGAGAAACGCGTAAGGCCGCGCGTTCAAAATTTCAGAAGCAAGCGGCGAAGGTTCCGGCAAATCGCGCGAAAGACACTGGATTTCGCCGCGCTCGATTTTGCGCAAAAGATTTTCGAGGCCATTAATGTCCATCGCCTCGATCAAACAATCTTCGATCGTTTGATTGACGAGCGGATGGTCGGGCACGATGCGGTCGCCGGCGATATTTTCGGGGCAGGCAAGTTGATCAGGAAAAACTGCGGCCAGAAGATTTTCCGATTCCATGCGTTGCAGCGGCGCGGGAATTTTTTTGCCGCCACGTTGACGCGGCAGGGCAAGCGAGCGCGTTGCGTTCCAGCGCCAGCGGATCGGGAACATCGGCGAGTCAAGCAACGCCTGCACCAGAATTTCGCAGACGGTTTTGCTGTTCAAATAATGAAAAACTTCGTCGAGCGGAAACGAATGCTGCGTGCCGAGCGACAAAACAATCGCGTCGTCGGTCGCGGCGCTTTGCAGTTCAAAATTGAACGAGCGGCAGAAACGTTTGCGCAACGCCAAACCCCAAGCGCGATTCAACCGTGCGCCGAACGGCGAATGAATGACGAGTTGCATTCCACCGGATTCGTCGAAAAATCGTTCCATCACGATTTTGTCCTGTGATGGCAGTGCGCCGAGCGCCTTGTATGTGGCGAAAAAGTAATCGGCCAATTGTTGCGCGCCGGAAATGGAAATTGAAGTTTCGGCGACAAACCAATCGGCGAGCGCGGAAACAATTTTTTCTTTTTCTAAATTTTGTTCGAGCAATTCTGAAATTTTCTTTTCGACACTTTCACGCAATTTAGAAATCGCGCGCGAAAGTTCAGCCGTTCGTGCCGGAGCTTCACCTAGCCAGAAAGGAATTCCCGGCGGCTGGCCGTGCGCGTCTTCCACGCGAACAACGCCGGGACCAATTTGAATTATTTTCCACGACGCATTTCCAAGTTGAAAAATATCGCCGGCCAGGCTTTCGACGGCGAAATCTTCGTTCACCGTGCCGATGAATGTCTGCTCGGGTTCGAGCACGACACGATAATCGCCGTTGTCGGGAATCGCGCCGCCGCTCGTGAGCGCGAGCAGGCGCGAGCCGCGACGTCCGCGGATGCGATGGTTGATGGCGTCGTGATGGATGAGCGCAGCACGGCGCCCGCGTTTGGTGCTGAAACCTTCGGCGAGCATCCGGATGACTTCGGAAAATTCTTCGCGCGTTAGGTCGCGATATGGATAAGCGCCGCGCACGAGCGAAAATAATTTTTCTTCCGGCCAATCTTCGGCGGCGGCGCAGGCAACGATTTGTTGCGCGAGCACGTCAATCGGTTTTTCGGGAATCAGTAAAATGTCGAGTTCGCCATTGCGAATGCATTGAAGTGTGGCGACGCATTCGACGAGTTCGTCGCGCGTGAGCGGAAACAACCGGCCTTTCGGCAAACCACCGCGACGATGTTCGGCGCGACCGACGCGTTGCAAACAAGTGGCGATGGAGCGAGTCGGGCCGAGCTGGCAGACGAGTTCGACGGAGCCGATGTCAATGCCGAGTTCGAGCGACGATGTGGCAACGAGCGCATTGAGTTCACCGCGCTTCAGGCGATTTTCCGCCTCGAGCCGTAATTTTGCCGACAAACTTCCGTGGTGTGATGTGACATTTTCTTTGCCGAGCAGTTCGCAAAGATGACCGGTGACGCGTTCAGCGAGACGGCGAGTGTTGACGAAAATCAATGTCGTGCGATGCGACTGCACCAATTCGGCGAGGCGCTGATAAACTTCGGTCCAGACTTCGTTCGACATGACGGCTTCGAGTGGCGAGCCGGGAAGTTCGATCTGCAAATCCATCGCGCGCTTGTGACCGATGTTGATGATTTCGCAATCTGGTTTTCCATTTTTGGCGATGTGATTTGTGCCGACAAGAAAACGCGCGACTTCTTCGATCGGTTTTTGCGTCGCGGAAAGACCGATGCGTTGCAGCGGATTTTTCGTGAGCGCGGCGAGGCGTTCCATGCTCAACGCCAGATGCGAGCCGCGCCGATTGCCGACGACGGCGTGAATTTCATCAACGATCAACGTGCGAACGGTCGCGAGCATTTTGCGGCCGGAGACGGAAGTGAGCAGCAGATAAAGCGATTCGGGCGTGGTGACCAAAATGTGCGGCGGTTTTTTGATCAGCGCGAGCCGTTCTTTGGCTGGAGTGTCGCCGGAGCGGACGGCGGAACGGATTTGGATTTCCTTTTCGCTGGCGGTTTTCAGCGCGTCGCGGATTTCCGCGAGCGGTTCTTCGAGATTTTTATGGATGTCATTGCTCAACGCCTTGAGCGGCGAAACATAAACGACGTAAATTTCGTCGTTCAGTTTTCCATTCAGACCAATCTGAAACAATTCATCGAGCGACGCGAGAAATGCCGCGAGCGTTTTTCCCGAACCGGTCGGCGCGGCGATGAGCGTGTGCGCGCCGGATTGGATCGCCGGCCAGCCAAAATTTTGCGGCTCGGTCGGCGAACCAAATTTTCGCTCGAACCAATTGGCGATGACGGGATGAAATTTGAATGGCTGCACAACTTGGAACTATAAACCATTTTTGAAAATTTTCACCCGGCGGATAATCAAAACAATGAAAGCTGCGCGCCGCCAGGCCGACGAAAATGCGCCGTCGAAAGTTCACCGCGCTCTTCGGCAAAACCAGCTTTCCGTTTGGCGACTTCAAACATCTGCGCGATTTGCTCCGCAAAAATCCCTTCGCCACGCATCCGTTTGCCCCATTGCGCGTCGTATAATTTTCCGCCGCGCATGGCTTTGATCCGGTTGAGAACTTTTTCTTTGCGGTCGGGAAAATGCGTCGTCAGCCAATTTT
>DATAUQ010000089.1:0-7621 GCA_036268155.1 Verrucomicrobiia bacterium
GTCTCCCGTATGGTCTTCCACATTTTGATTTAGACCATGATTTGAAACAAATGTTTTATCCCAAGTGATGGCGACATCAAGGTTTCCACCGTCAACCGGATGTGTTCGCGGTGAAGGCGACAAAAGCGGTTGATAGGTTTGCGGCATGGGCCGGTGAAGCCCGGTAGAATTAGTCCATGAATGGTCGCCATTATACATACCGCTAAAAGTTATGGTTGCCGAATTATCCGGCAAATGATTTTCAATCTGGTTGGTGTTGACATCCTGCGCCAAAAGATTCGTATAAATAGGTAACACCAGACAAGCGAGTGCAATTGTCAGCGACGTTCTAACTGTAGAGAAATTGTTGGAGCGAAACTTTTTACGCATTCACTTTTTCCTCGTGCGCCAGCAGCGCCTCGAACTCGCGCAGGCTCGGCTTGATTTCACGCGGTTTGCCGACATGACCTTGCACGAAGTCAAAGGTTTTCACGGCCTCGCCTCCTTCGGAAGCAGGTTCAGCACAAAATCGTAAACTGTCTGGGCTTGTCGCACTGCGTCATCAAATTCTGCGCGCGAAGGTTCAAGAATGGCAAATTCGTCGGGATAGCGATAGGCGGCAATATATGGAGTCAGAATTGCCGCCGCCTCGCGGAACTGATCAAATCCACCATCCAACGGTTCAGCCTGCCGGACGAGTTTTTTCAGATCATGTGTTTTTTCAAAACTGACATCGTGAAAGAGCAAATAACCTTTCAAAGCTTTTTCCGCCGCTTGCTGGCAATGGTAAATCCCGACATCAAGATGACCGTCGGGCAGGCTGCCAATCTGAACGGCCGTGTGCAAATCGCCGTGCGCCTTGAGCAGCCAAACGCGGGTCAGTTCTGCTGTCGGATCAGCCATAAATTTTTTTTCCCTTTTGGGCGATGGTATGGGATAGCGAGGCTTTTACCGTGCGGTAACGGTCAAACTGCGCGCGGGTAGGCACAAACACATCTGTGCTCATTTCCAAATCTCCAAGGCAGAGATGCGCCCGCTGCATCCGGCGGATTGGTCGCTCGTTGCTGTCGCGGACGATGACCATCAAATCCACGTCGCTGTCGTCCGTCGGCGTGCCCCATGCGTGCGAGCCGAACAAATAAATTTCCTCCGGCTGAAACTCGGCTTTCAACCGTTCCACCGCTGTTTCCAGCAGGCCTGGAGGAATTATTTTCACGAGATTGATACTATCATAAACACTGCATTAAGTGAAGCCGGTTCACTCATTCACTTTTTCCTCGTGCGCCAGCAGCGCCTCGAATTCGCGCAGGCTCGGCTTGATTTCACGCGGTTTGCCGACATGACCTTGCACAGCGTCGAGCGTCTTCAATCCGTTGCCGGTGACACAGATGACGGCGGAAGAATCGCGCGGGATTTTCCCGGACGCAATGAGTTTCTTCGCCACGCCCACGGTCACGCCGCCGGCGGTCTCGGCAAAAATGCCTTCCGTCTCGGCGAGCAATTTGATCGCGTCGCGGATTTCGTCGTCGGTCACATCCTCGGCCGCGCCGCCGGTATCGCGCATAACGCGCAACGCGTAAAAACCGTCGGCGGGCGTGCCGATGGCGAGCGATTTTGCAATCGTGTCGGGCTTCACCGGCTTGAAGAAATCGAGTCCGGCCTTTTGCGCGAGGGAAATCGGCGAGCAGCCGGTCGCCTGCGCGCCGTGAATAGTGGCACAGGCATCTTGCCTGTCCGTTCGCAGGCTGGAAGCCTGCGCCACTAAACCGAGCTTAACAAATTCTTGATAGCCTTTGTGGATTTTCGTCAGCAACGAGCCGGACGCCATCGGCACAATCGTGTGCTGTGGTAACCGCCAGCCGAGTTGCTCGGCGATTTCATACGCCATGCTCTTCGAGCCTTCGGCGTAATACGGCCTCATGTTCACGTTCACAAACGCCCAGCCGAACTTGCCGGCAATCTCGGCGCACAGACGGTTCACTTCGTCGTAATGGCCTTTGATGCAGATGACGTTCGCGCCGTAGATGAGCGAGTTCAAAATTTTTCCCTGCTCCAAATCCGATGGAATGAAAACGTAGGATTTCAATCCCGCGCTCGCGGCGTTGGCGGCGACGGAATTGGCCAAATTTCCCGTGGACGCGCACGCGACGGTTTCAAAGCCAAGTTCTTTTGCGCGACTCAACGCGACGCTGACGACGCGGTCCTTGAACGAGAGTGTCGGATAATTCACGGCGTCGTTCTTGACCCACAGTTCGCGGATGCCGAGAGCCTTCGCCAAACGGTCAGCTTTCACGAGTGGCGTGAAACCGACGAGCGGACCGACGGTCGGTTCGCCCGCAATGGGCAACAACTCGCGATAACGCCACATGGTTTTCGGTCGCGACTGGATGACTTCGCGCGTCAAAGATTTTTTAATGCGGTCATAATCGTAGGCGACTTCGAGCGGGCCGAAGTCGAATTCGCAAACGTGCGTGGCTTCGAGCGGATATTCGCGCGCGCATTCGCGGCACTTGAGCGTCTTCATGAAACCGTGTTGTTCACTCATAATTTTATTTACATTTATTTGCCACCGAGTCGCAGAGCCACAGAGAAATAAATTCAATCAAACTCTGTGCCTCTGCGTCTCTGTGGCTTTTTAATTTTTAAATTCAAAAAACAAAAAAGCCCCGACTCAAGACGAGAAGGGGCGACAAAACGGTTGTGCTCTTCTCATTTTTCCCAAGCTAATGATGCCTGAGCTGGAATTGGCACCTGACATTGAAAACAAAGTTCAATCGGTTGCCGTGGTGTCATCGGGCCAGTCCCTCGACCACTCGTCATGAGTCCGTCAAATCAACGGATGCGGATACAATGATGTTGAAATTTAAAAGTGTCAATAAATTTTTGAGCGCAGAATGGCGCGAAAGGATTTTGAAGAAATTCGAAGGGACTGACGGGATTTATACGGTTCAAGGATTTTCACAGAAACGAAACATTTTTGTCATGCTGAAAAAAAATCAACAGTGACTTCGACAGGAATCATTTTGAGACATCAAATATCCCATTAAATCCGGCCTGAAAATATTTTTCGTGGACGGCACGCGTAGTGCTTAAATGGAACAGGTTGTTTGAGTCGTGTAGAGGTTTTGGTGGGGAACCAATGGTGTTGGGAGTTTGTGGGGACTGACTTCTGATATCATGGTGGCTGAAACAAGGAGGAAAACACGACGCACGCGCCCGTTTGATTTGTCTGTGGATGGTTGTGCCTGAATAAGGGGGTCGTGGTCAACACAGTCTGATTTGCGGGGCGCGTGCGTATGCGGGGTCGGTTCTTCATTCTTCAATCACTAAATTCGCAATCTTCTCGTCGTGACACTGCGCGTTGCGTTGTTTAATTTTTGCGGATGGAACAAACGACCTTGACGCTTGGACATTCGCCCGATCCCGATGACGCCTTTATGTTTTATGCGCTCGCAAAGGATTTAATTCCGACGCACGGCTTCCGCTTTCAGCACATTCTGCAGGATATACAGACTTTGAACGAACGCGCCACGCGCGGCGAACTCGATATCTCCGCCGTCAGCATCCACGCCTACGCCTACGTCTCCGACAAATACGCGCTCCTGCCCAGCGGCGCAAGCATGGGTGACGGCTACGGCCCGATGCTCGTGGCCAAACAAAAATTTTCACGCGAAGAGATTGCGAAGAAAAAAATCGCCGTGCCCGGAACCATGACCAGCGCGTTTCTCGCGTTGCAACTCTGGCTCGGCAAACCGGCGAAGGAATTCAATTACATTGTCGTGCCGTTCGACCAGATTTTTTCGGCGGTGAAAAATGGAACGGTGGAGATTGGTTTGATCATCCACGAGGGACAGCTTACTTACAAAAACGAAGGACTCGTCGTCTGCGAAGACCTCGGTGTCTGGTGGGGGAAACAAAACGACGGACTGCCGCTACCTCTCGGCGGAAATGTCATCCACAAAAAATTTGATCTGGCGACGCGCAAAAAAATTTCCGACACGCTCACCGCGAGCATCCAGTTCAGTTTGGATCATCGTCCCGAAGCCGTGCAACACGCGCTGCAATATGCGCGCGACATGGGCCGCGATCTCGCCGACAAATTTGTGGGGATGTATGTCAACCACTGGACGCTTGATTATGGCGAGCGCGGACGCGAATCCATCCGCCGTTTTCTTGGGCAGGCTTTCGAGCGCGGCTTGATCCCGCACCGGCAGGAATTGGAATTCGTCGTCTGACAAATTAAGCAAAATGGTTCTGCCCGAACATAACAGCGGCGTGATTCTTAAATCCAGATTTGTCCGCTTATTGTCCGATCCCATTTTTCTCGGCCTCATTTTGGCCGTGATGACTTTGATTGTTTTCTGGCCGGTCACGCGCTGCGATTTTCTGAATTACGACGACCCGGATTATTTCACCGCCAATCCCCAGGTCCTGTCCGGTCTTACACCAGCCAACTTCGTCTGGGCATTCACAACGGGACACGCGAGCAACTGGCATCCGCTCACCTGGCTGTCGCTGATGCTGGACGCGGAATTGTTCGGGAAAAATCCGTTTGGTCCGCATTTAACAAATCTTTTGTTTCATGCAGCCAATACGATGCTGCTTTTTCTGCTGCTCCGAAAATTAACCGCAACGACCTGGCGCAGTGCGTTCGTGGCTGCGTTGTTTGCCTTGCATCCGCTGCACGTCGAATCCGTTGCGTGGGTGGCGGAACGCAAGGATGTCTTAAGCGCATTCTTTGCGCTGCTGACATTGTGGGCTTACGCAGGCCACGCGCAAAAATTCAAATCGCCCGGCGCCGGACTGGAAAAGATTTTTGCCTCACGAGATTATTGGCTGGCATTTTTCTTTTTTGCGCTGGCCTTGATGAGCAAGCCGATGGTGGTGACGCTGCCGTTTGTGATGCTGTTGCTCGACTGGTGGCCGTTGCAGAGGTTCAAAGTTCAGGGTTCGGGGTCCGGGATTCAAAGTTTGATTTTTGAAAAAATTCCTTTTCTGGCTTTGAGCGTCATTTCGTGCGTCATCACATTTGTCGTCCAGAAAAAAGGCGGCGCGGTGATTGCGCTGACGCAATTTTCCCTGCCGGAAAGAATTGAAAATGCCTTTGTCTCCTACGCGCGCTATTTGAGCAAAACATTTTGGCCGGAACCGCTGGCGGTTCCTTATCCGTCGGCACATTGGGAAGTGTCGCTGTTGGTTTATTCCGTGACGCTGGTTGTCGGCCTGTCGGCGATCGCCATTTTGTTTGCCCGCAAATTTCCTTTTGTGTTCACCGGCTGGTTTTGGTTCGCCGGCACGCTCGTTCCGGTCATCGGGCTGGTGCAAGTCGGCATTCAATCCATGGCCGACCGCTACACTTACCTGCCGCTGGTCGGCGTGTTCATTATGATTGCCTGGGGCGCGCACGCAATCGGGTCGAGTCGGCGCGGGCCAAAATCATTGCTCATCTTTTTGGCCGCAATCATCCTGGTGGCCTGCGCGTTGCGGACAAGAAATCAACTGGGTTATTGGCGGAACAACGAAACACTTTTCAACCACACGCTGGCCGTGACAAAAAATAATTACGTCGCCTACAATGATCTTGGCACCTGCCTGTCCGTTCAGGGAGAAATTGTAAAAGCCGTTGCTTGTTTCCAAAAAGCATTGCAGATCAAACCCGACAATGCGGACACGCTTTACAATCTGGGCAACGCGCTGATGAAACTCGGCGACACCGGCGACGCCATAAATGATTATCATCGCGCGTTGCAACTGGATTCCACTCGCGCGGATTTGTTGAACAATCTCGGCCTCGCCTTGGCGTCCCAAAAACAATTTGCCGAGGCGATGACGGATTTTGAATCCGCCTTGAAATTGGATCCCGCTTACGCCGACGCGCATAACAATCTTGCCACCGTCCTGTTCATTCAACATCGCTTTGCCGAAGCCGCGCAGCATTATCGCGAAGCCCTGCGCCTCACGCCGGGCGATCCGCAGATTTACGCGAACCTGGGCGACACGCTGGTCAAACTCGGGGAAATTCCCGAGGCGATCCAAAATTACAACACCGCGCTGTCGTTGAGGCCGGACGACCCAAGAATCCGGGCGAAATTGCAGGCTCTTGGCGTGCAAACTTCAAACTGAAATTCGTATCACGCCATCCGCTTCCATTTCGGCGACGAGTGGGAAAATATCTCGCTGCGAACAGAACGCCACATCGCCGCGCAATTCGGGAATCGCCAGCAAACGCCGCGCATTTTCTGCATTGCGGACTGCGCCCGGCAAATCCAATTTCGCCCGCATGTAAGCATGAAGCGCAATTTCGGAAGGTGGGGTGAGACTCCGTCGAACCCTGATATTGCGGCTGTTTGAATTGGGCTCGACGGAGTCTCGCCCCACCAATAATTCCACCAGCGCACCCGCTGCGAGAATATCTTCATCCGCCCGGTTTTCACCCGTGCCGGCGCAGACGAGCAGAATGTTTTCAAAATTGTCCCGCCGCAGAAATTCCGCCGTCGCGCTTAAGTTCAAAAACGACGACGCCAGAATTATTTTTGCGCCGACGCAGGCGCGCAGGGCGCGTGTGCCGTTCGTGGTGGTGGAGATGATGGTTTTGCCGCGCACTTTTTCCGGCGTGTATTCGCGTGGCGAATTGCCGAGGTCGAAATCAATGCCGTCAGCGGAAATGCGGACGCCGTTGCGTTCGCCGCCGAGCAAAATTGATTCTGCCTTCTGCCTTCTGCCTTCTGCCTTCCGAAAATCCAGCGCCTCGGCGATTTCGCTGACGGGGATGATGGCTTTGGCGCCGTGGTGCAGCGCGGTCACAAACGTGCTGGTCGCGCGCAGCACGTCGAACACGACGCACGCGGTCGCGCGCAGATCGCGTTGGGCGAGCGCGGGCAATTCCGCCGGCGTCAGGATGGTTTCAATTTTCATTCTGCGTCGCGCGAAGGACGTGAAGGCGGCGAAGGAAATTTGCAGTCTATCTGCAAATTAGGCTGCTGGTCTCTCATCTGGAATGTATAAAAGTGCGATAAATAATAACCGCAAGCATCCAAGCTATAAATGGAATATATGCGACGCAAAATGAAATCCAAGCCAACCTGCTACGGCGTGGTCCGACCAACAAAAATGCGAACAAAGTGCAAAGGGAAGCAATCGGTGATGTGATGAGAGCTAACATAAATCCACCAATGACTCCATACCCTGCATCTTTTGATCCGATAGCTCCGAGGCATAAATCTGCCACCACCATAAAAACTATCGAGGCAGCGCACAAAAGTGTGATGACGCCAAGCGCAGTCGCGGTGTATCTCCTTACCGGACTGCACTCGGTAGGATTTACATCTTTAATTGACCAAACAAATTTCATAACGCACGAAGCCGTCTAACATTATTATTAATCCGCAATCCATTTGCGCTCGTAAGCAAAATTGATTTTTGCAATTGCAGGTTTCATCAGGGCTTATGAAAGTTGACCGTCAAATTATTATCAAGCAAAAGCTATTTCAATTTCGTCCGCATGTAATGAAAAAGATATTGCTGGGCGTAACCGGCGTGCGGGCCGAAATGCGTGGCGGCAAAGCGGCGCAGGCGTGGCTCGCTGGCGCGGCGGCGCGGAAAATAAAGCCGTTGCAGCGCGCGTTCAATCCAGACATCCACG
>DATAUQ010000090.1:0-5541 GCA_036268155.1 Verrucomicrobiia bacterium
TTTTGGCTGCGTTCGTTCTTGCGATCGTTTGCGGCGTGCGACTGCTTCATCTGGATTTTTTCGAGCGGCTGGAACGCATCACCTACGACCTGCGCGTGCGGACAGCCCTGCATTTTCCTGCGCCCGTCGCGACCAATCTCGCCTTCGTCTCGATGGAAGATTCCAGCATTACCGCCGTCAAAAACGGTTCGCTCGGCTACAAGTTCGGACTCTACTGGCCGCGACAAGTTTATGGCCGGCTCGTCGAGGAACTCTCGGCGCAAGGTGCGCAAACGGTCGCCTTTGACGTGCTATTTGGCGAATTGCGCAACGACCATCCGCCGGTGCAAATGGCCGACGGCAGCCTCATCGAGTCCGACGATTTTTTTGCGCAACAGATGCGCCGTGCCAGCAACGTCGTCATCGCCATCACGCCGGAATTGCGCCCGCCAGATCTGTTCGCGACCAACGCGCTCGCCCTCGGCGGCATTTCGACGGACAAGGACTCCGACGGCACGCTTCGCCGTGTCGAAGCTTTTCATGTTTATCGCCGCTGGCATCCGCTGTTGAAAAAAGCGGCGGCTGAATTTGGTCTCGACCTCGACAATGCGCAATTCGCGCCAAACAAAATCATTTTGCCGCAGACCGGCACCACCAATGTCATCGCCATTCCGGTTGACGCGGAAAATAATTTTTCGCTCGCCGATTTCATAGGTGACAAACTTTCGCCCGAAATTGCGCCCAAAGCCAAGTCCTTCACCGACGAGCGCATCTGGCACATGGGTATCGTGCTCGCCGCGCAGGAATTGAAACTCGATTTGCAAAACGCCGAAATTGATCTGCCGCATGGAAAAATCATTTTGCACGGCGCGAACGGCGTCGAGCGCGTGATTCCGGTGGACGCGAACGGCTATTTTTACATTGATTGGCGGCTCACGCCGAATGATCCAAAACTTCTGCGCGCGCCGATTGAAAGTTTATTGTGGGAGGACAAACAACGTTTGCTAGGCGAAACGAACGGCTTGAGTAACGCGTTTCGTGGCAAACTCGTCGTCGTCGGCTCGACGGCCCAAGGAAATGATTTGACCGATCGCGGCGCAACGCCGCTGGAGAAGGACACGTTTCTCGTCAGCAAACATTGGAATGTCGCCAACTCCGTCATCACCGGCCAGTTCATCCGTCGCGCGTCGCTGCCGGTTGAAATTGCGCTGATTATTTTACTCGGCGCGCTCACGGCATTTTTGACGTGGCGGTTGCGCGCCTTTTGGGGAACCGGTGGGACTTTGCTGCTGATGCTGGCTTACATTGCCGTGGCATTCTTCGCGTTCATCGAATTCCGCTATTGGTTGCCGCTTGTGTTTCCAATTGTGGGCGCAATGCTCGTCGAACACGTCAGCCTCGTCACCTATCGCGTCGTGTTTGAGGAACGCGAACAGCGCCGCGTTAAATCTGTTTTCTCCAAAATTGTTTCGCCAGATGTCGTCAATGAATTGCTCCGGGCGGAAAAACTTTCGCTCGGCGGCGCGCGCTGCGAAGTGACGGCGTTTTTTGCCGACGTGCGCGGCTTCACCACGTTCACGGACGAAACACAGGAGCGCGTGTCGGAATTTGTCCGCGAACAGCAACTCGATTTGGAAGCGGCGGAAAAATGTTTCGATGAGTCCGCGCGCGAGACGCTCGAAACCGTGAACCTTTACCTCGCGACGGTTGCTGACGCGGTGAAAAACCACGGCGGCACGCTCGACAAATACATCGGCGACTGCGTGATGGCGTTTTGGAACGCGCCAATCGCCAATGAAAAGCATGCGCTCGCCTGCGTGCGCGCGGCGATTGAAGCGCAACGGGCGATTTACGAATTGAACCAGAAGCGTCTGGCGCAAAACTCATCGCGTGAGATTGAAAACACCGCGCGGCTGTCCGCCGGCCTGCCGCCTAAGCCGCCGCTGACCGCGTTGCAGCTCGGCACCGGCATCAACACCGGACTTGTCACCGTCGGATTGATGGGTTCGGACGCGCACATTTTGAATTATACGATTTTTGGCCGCGAAGTGAATCTTGCCAGCCGACTTGAAGGCGTTTCTGGCAGCGGCCGCATCATCATCAGCGACACGACTTACAACCATCTGTTGCGTCACGATCCGGCGCTGGCCTCGACTTGCGTGGAAATGTTTCCCGTCACCGTCAAAGGCATCAAGGCCGCCGTGCGGATTTACGAGGTGCCGTGGCAAAACAAATAGTTTTGAATTTTGGATTTTAAGTTTTAAGTTCTTAACGGGCAATCAATCAAAGTCAAAAATGCGAACCGCAATTTATCCCGGCAGTTTCGATCCGCTTACCAACGGCCATCTGGACGTGGTGCAACGCGCGGCCAAATTGTTTGACCGCGTCGTCATCGCCGTCGCAAAAAACGAGGGCAAAAATCCGACGTTCACGCACGCGGAACGGCTCGCGCTCGTGAGACGGGCCGTCAAGCATCTGCCGAACGTCGAGGCGGATTCGTTCGACAGTCTGCTCGTCGAATACGTCGTGAGCCGGAAGGCGCAGGCGATCGTGCGCGGATTGCGCGCCGTTTCAGATTTTGAATTTGAATTCCAGCTCGCGCTGATGAACCGCAAGTTGAACGAAAACATCGAGACGATTTTCATGATGCCCAAGGACACTTACACGTTTTTGAGTTCGCGCATCGTGAAGGAAATCGCGCGACTCGGCGGCGACGTGGGTGCATTTGTGCCGGCGCATGTCCAGGCTGCTCTGATAAAAAAATTGAAGCCGCGAAAACAAAAGGATTAGCCACAGAGGCACAGAGGCGCAGAGGAATGATCCCCTCTGTGCTCTCGGTGACTCTGTGGCTAAATAAAAATGCCACTGACCGTCAATCTTCGCCATCTGGAAAACCGCAACCTGGCGTTGTGCGGCGAATTGCCGTTGGCGGAATTGGATTTCGCTTTGCGCGATGACATGATTCGCGCCCCGCAGCCGCTGCATTATGACTTGGAGATCGAATTGCTGGATGACGCATTGCTGGTTCAAGGATTGCTCCGCCTCTATCTGAATTGCCAGTGCGTCCGCTGCCTGAAAGATTTTGAGTTCGAATTGGAATTGGACCCGTGGACGCTGCATTTGCCGCTCGAGCCGGTGGAAGGCGAGGAGGAGGTATCCATCAAGAACGATTGCGTGGACTTGACGCCGATGATGCGGGAAGATATTCTCCTTGGGTTTCCGCAGCATCCATTGTGCAGGCCGGATTGCGGCGGATTGAAGCAGGTCGGCGTTGGCAAAGCGCGTAAAATTGCCGGCAAGGATGAATCCAAGCCGTCTACGTGGGCTGAATTGAACAAACTGAAACTGTAATTTTTTGAATTTATGGGCGTCCCAAAACGTAAACCTTCGACGAGCCGCATGAAAATGCGCCGTGCTTACAACAGCGTGCTGAAACTGCCGCAGATCAGCAAATGTCCGCAGTGCGCCGAGCCGCATGTGCCGCACCGGGTCTGCCCGGCGTGCGGTTATTACAAGGGCCGCCAGGTCTTGACGGTCAACGCAGGCTGATCATCCTGCAAGCCGGCGCGGGAATTTTTCCGCGCCTTTTCATTCATCTATGCGAATCGCAGTGGATGTCATGGGCGGCGACCACGGTTGCGGGGTCGTGATCGCGGGGGCCAAGCTGGCGCTTGAGGCCAGCAAAAAAATTTCCCGACTTTATCTCGTCGGCGACCAGTCCGCCATCCACGCCGCGCTGCCGGCACGTGGCTTTCGCGATCATCGCGTGCGCGTCATCCACGCCAGCGAAGTCGTGGAGATGGACGAAAAACCCGCCATCGCGCTCCGCAAAAAAAAAGATTCTTCCATCGCCCGCGCCGCTCAACTGGTCCATGACGGTGAAGCTGACGCGCTGGTTTCACTCGGCAACACCGGCGGCATTTTCGCGGCGGCCACTTTCAAAGTGGGGCGCATTGCCGGCGTGGATCGTGGCTGCATCGCGACCGTCATTCCGCGGCCGAGCAACGAATTTGTCCTGCTTGACGCGGGCGCAAACATTGAGTGCAAGCCGCTGCATCTCGCGCAATTCGCCGTGATGGGCAGCGTCTATTCGCGTGAAGTTTTGAAGAAGAAAAGTCCGCGCGTCGGCATTTTGAGCATCGGCACGGAAGATTCCAAAGGCAACGAACTCACGCTTGAAGCCTTCAAGCTCTGCAAAAAACTGGATCTGAATTTCATCGGCAATGTCGAGGGGCATGATTTGTTCAAAGATCATGTGGACGTGGTCGTGTGCGACGGTTTCGTCGGCAACATCGTTTTGAAAACGTGCGAGAGCCTCGCCATCGGGATGTTTTCGATGCTCAAGCGCGAATTGATGAGCAATGCCAAACGGCAGATCGGCGCGTTTCTCGCCAAGGACGCGTTTCACGCGATCCGCAAACGCATGGATCCCGAGGCGAACGGCGGCGCGCCGTTGCTTGGTTTCAACGGCATGGTTTTCAAGGCGCATGCCTCCGCGCGCGAACGCGCCGTCGCCAGCGCGCTGCGCATCACCGTCGATGCCGTGCAACATCAGGTCAACCAGGTCATCGCCAGCGAAATCGCCCGGGCGAATGAAAAATTAAACAGTCGTGACAGTTCCAGTTCCGCCGCGTCAGCATGAAAACCAAATTCAAGAATCCCCGCGCCAAACATGATTTTCAAGGCCGCCCTTGTTCCATTACAGGCGTCGGCTCCTATGTGCCGGAAAAAATTCTGACCAATGCCGAACTTGAAAAAATGGTCGAAACTTCGGATGAATGGATCACTTCACGCACAGGAATCAAGGAACGGCGCATCGCCGCTGCGAATGAATTCACTTCCGACCTCGCCACCAAGGCCGCCGAGCGCGCGATGAAAATGGCCGGTGTCACGGCGGAGCAAATAGATTTAATCATCGTCGCGACACTTACGCCCGATATGCAATTTCCGTCCACCGCGTGCCTCGTGCAGCGCAAAATCGGCGCGGCGCGCGCGGCGGCGTTTGACATCGAGGCCGCGTGCTCCGGTTTTATTTACGCGCTGGAAATCGGGCAGCAATTTATTTTGTCACGCAGCTACGAAACGGTTCTCGTCATCGGCGCGGAAAAACTTTCGTCTATCGTGAATTGGAAAGACCGCAACACCTGCGTCCTTTTCGGCGACGGCGCGGGCGCGGCGATCTTGCAGCATCGCGAAAATTCCCATGGCCTGCTCACCGCCGTCATGGGCGCGGATGGAAACAAAGCCGATTTGCTCTCGATGCCCGGCGGCGGCAGCGCGTGTCCGGCCACGTTGGAATCTGTCGCGGGCGGTTTGCATTTTCTGCGCATGGACGGCAAGGAAACTTTCAAGAACGCGGTGAACGCGATGGTTTCCGCCGCGCACGAGGCGATGCGCCGCTGTGACATTGACATCACAAAAATCAAATGCGTGATTCCGCACCAAGCCAACCAGCGGATTGTTGACGCCGTCGGCGAACGGCTCAAAGCCACGCCGGACCAACTTTTCGTCAATCTCGAAAAATACGGCAACACTTCCGCCGCGTCCGTGGCGATTGCGTTG
>DATAUQ010000091.1:0-5705 GCA_036268155.1 Verrucomicrobiia bacterium
GTCAGGCATTCCACGACGACGGGAACTTTGTGCGGCGCGAAGCCTTCATAGACGACCGTTTCATAAACCACTTTTTCGTCCGTGAGGCCCGCGCCCTTTTTGATGGCGCGCTCGATGGTGTCCTTGGTGACGGAAGATTTCTTGGCCTTCTCGACGGCGACAAACAGGCGCGCGTTGAGGTCAGGGTCCGCGCCACCGAGCTTGGCCGCGACCATGATTTCGCGGACGAGCTTGACGACCATCTGGCCTTTTTTGTGCGCGTTGATTTCGCGCCCGGCTTGTTTCCATTGTGCGCCCATGAGTCTTGACAGTGTGGAAAAATTTCGAGGGCAAGAAAACTAAATTGTTTCAGCCACGATGTTGGCGGAAGATCATCGCCGACACTGATTCAAGCTCTGCGCCGCACGCTTAAAAATTTCTCCGCATATTTTCCCAACAAATCCGCCTCCAGATTCACCGCGTCGCCAATCTTTTGCTCGCGCAACGCCGTGACTTTCAAAGTGTGCGGAATGATCCAGACGCAAAAACTTTTTTTCCCGACGCCCGCTACAGTCAGGCTGATTCCGTCAATCGCAATCGAGCCTTTTTGAATGACATAACGCAGAATTTCTCCTGGCGCGGCAATTTCCAGAACGTGATCCGCGCCCGATTTTTCCCAACGAAAAATTTTTCCGGTGCCGTCAACGTGGCCGGTGACAAAATGTCCGCCAAATTCTTCGCCCGCGCGCAAAGGCCTTTCCAAGTTCACGAGCGATCCGATTTTAAGAGATTGAAAATTCGTCCGCGTCCACGTTTCCGCCAGCAAATCGAATTGAACCAATTTGGCTTTTCCTCTCGCGGAAATTTTTGTCGCCGTCAGGCAGCAGCCATTCACCGCCAGACTGGCGCCGGTTTTCAGGCCGCGCGCAGAATTTTTTGCGCGGATCGTCAGCAAAATGAATTTCGCGCCGCGCACGATTTTCTCGACCGTTCCGGTTTCTTCGATGATGCCTGTGAACATGGAATTATTTTAATGGTGGGGCGAGTCTCCGTCGAGCCGCGTTTAACCAACCCGCGCCGTCAGCAGCAAATCCTCGCCGACTTCCTTCCATTCCATTTCACGCAATTGAATTGCGTCCGCCAAATTTTTAACACCCTCGCCCGCGACCGCCTTGCGTGAATCACGTCCGCCTAAAATTTTTGGCGCGTAAAAAAACACGACGCGATTCGCAAATCCGCCGAGCAAAAATGAAGCGTTCACTTCGCCGCCGCCTTCAATCAACAAACTTGTCACATTTTCCGAACCCAGTTTTTCCAGCAGCCACTTCAAATCTAGCTTTGAATTTACCAACGGTGCAAAAATTACATTCGTTTTTTTTGCCAAAGCCGTCACGCGATTTTCCGGCGCGGATTTACTCGCGATAATCGTCGTTAATGCCGTAAATTCATCGCTCACAACTTCTGCGTTCGGTGGCGTGCGTGCCATTGAATCCAAAATAATTCGCCGGAGTTTTTTTCGGCTTTGGACTTTGGACTTTGGACTTTGGACTGGCCGAAATGTCAAACTCGGATTGTCCGCAAGAATCGTGTTGATGCCGACAAGGATTCCGTCCGAACCTTGGCGTAATTTCATTCCGTCAGCGCGTGATTTTTCGCCGGTGACCCATTTTGATTCGCCGCTGGCCGTGGCAATTTTCCCGTCCAGCGTCACCGCCGCCTTCACCGTGACGAACGGCGTGCGCTGAACGATCCAATGATTAAAGGCCTCATTCAAGTTCACGCACTCATCGGCAATTTTCCGGTGGGGCGAGCGTCCTCGCGAGCCCGGTTTTCCAAATAGTAACAACGGCTCGCGAGGACGCTTGCCCCACCAATCAACTTCAATTCCTGCGCGTTTCAGAATTTGAAAACTTTTGCCCGTGTGTTTTGGGTTCGGATCAATTGCGCCGACAACAACTTTTTTTATTCCGGCGGAAATAATTGCGTCCGTGCAAGGCGGTGTGCGTCCGTGCGTGCAACACGGTTCGAGAGTGACGTAAAGCGTCGCGTTGCGCGGAGAGTGGCCGCGCTTTTGCACGTCGCGAAGCGCTTCGATTTCCGCATGTGGCAAACCCGCGCGCCGATGCCAGCCGCGCCCGATGATTTTTCCACCTTTCACCAACACCGCGCCGACCACCGGATTCGGTGAGACCGCGCCGAAGCCGCGCTTCGCCAAATTCAAAGCAATCCGCATGAATTTGGTGTCAGACATTACTGCATCGTAGCCATTGATGAAAAAAGGCTCAAACGGGAAATCACTGACAGATGAGTTTAACTATCTGGGGAAAACCATTCCATCACAGGATTGTTGTTCAACCGCGACGATGCGTCACGGCAATGGACTGACTGTGATATAATCCACGTTGACCCCGCCGTGGCCGCCAATGAGCTTGATGGTGTTGGTTTTGCCGGAGTTCAATGGAACGGTCAGATACGCATGGCCGGTGTAATTAGTCCATCCACCGGTGGAAAGTGTATTGACGAATGAATAATCAGCGTCGTTCACGATCAATCTGAGCTTTGATTTTTCGGCGGTGGCATAATAGATGTCAATCGTGGCGCGACCACCATTTTCGCCACCATCAACATTGTTAAACTGCAAACAGGAATTGGTGAGATTAAGATTCTGTATGCTCTTGCCGCCTGATGCCGCGCTGTCGCTTTCGATTGTCGCACCATTGGTGACGATGCTGGCGGCCTCGGCTTCATATTTGACCATGTTTGGATTTGGCGCTGGAGCCGGGCCGACTGACGGCACGCCTGTCTTGGTTTGCACTATCATTTGTATCGTTCCGTCATCGTTGAAATTTACTTTGTCCACGCAGATTGACCTCAAATTGCCCCGCCCTGAAATGCTGCAATTGTGATAGAACTGATACCATTGGCCCTTGTATTCCACGACGGAGCCATGCGTGGTGTCACAATCGGTCGGCAACAGATAAACCCCCTTGTAAGTCCACGGCCCGAGCGCGTTGGTGCTGGTGGCGTAGCGCATTTGGTTGTGTTGAGAACGATTGACCGCGTGATTGTCCGCGTAAGTCAGGTAATAAATTCCTTTGCGTTTGAAAACCCAGGTCGCTTCGTGAAAATCTTCCAAGCCAGTCATTGGCTGGACTGTGCCATCAATTTCCGTCATGTCCGGTTTCAATTTCACACCCGCGCAATGACCGCCCCCGCCGAAATAAATATACGCCTGTCCATCGTCATCCATGAACACCGCCGGATCAATCATCGCAAAACCGCCGAGACCTTCGATATAGCCGCCGACTTTGAAGTCGCTCGCCGGTTTTTTGCTCGTCGCCACGCCGATTTTCCAAGAGTCGTTCCATCTCGTTTCACTGGGATGCGGAAAGTAATAGTAATAAGTCCCGTCCTTGTAAGCGCAATCCGGCGCCCACATGAAACCGCCTTCCGGCCTGCCCCACGGCACCTGGCTCGCGTTCAAGATTTCCCCTTCATCGCGCCAATCCACCATGTTGTCCGTGGAAAACACATGGTAATGATCCATCAGGTCGCAACCGCGCGGCGGATCAATGTCACGTGACGGATAGACATAAAGCCGACCATCCGCCCACACGTGCGCGGACGGGTCTGCCGTGAAAATGCTCGTGATGAAAGGATTCGCTCCAAAACTGGTCGTGGAAAATAATGCGGATGCGCCCAACGCGAACAAAAATGAACTTGTCCTTTGCGAGAAGGACTTAACGTGTTTGTTGAGATGTTTTGGCATAGACCTCATTCTCCAATGGCAACAGCCCATTTGTCAATATTCTCATGGAAATTTTTTCCAAATTATTTGTTTTAATAAATCCGCGTTTCATCCGTGGCTAAAATAAATTTCATTCCTCAAACAACGCCTGCGCAAACTGCTTCGCGTCGAACGGCTGCAAATCGTCCGGCTGCTCGCCGAGGCCGATGAACTTGATCGGCAAATTTAATTCCTTCTGGATCGCCACGACCATCCCGCCTTTGCTCGTCCCGTCGAGCTTGGTCACGACGAGGCCCGTCAGCGGCACGATCTTGTGGAACTCGCGCGCCTGGTTCAACGCGTTCATGCCGGTCGTCGCGTCGAGCACGAGCAACACTTCGTGCGGCGCGCCGGGCAGTTGTTTGCCGATGACGCGATGCAATTTTTGCAACTCCTGCATCAAGTTGTGCTTCGTGTGCAAACGTCCCGCCGTGTCAATGAACAGGTAATCCGCCGAGCGCGCCTGCGCGGCGGTCACGGCGTCGTGCGCCACGGACGCCGCGTCTGCGCCGTAAGCGCTGGCGATGACTTCGATTTTCAAACGCGCGCCCCACAGTTTCAACTGCTCGATCGCCGCCGCGCGAAACGTGTCGCACGCCGCGAGCAGCGCGGTTTTTTTCTGCGACTGGATGAAATGCGCGAGCTTCGCGCTCGTCGTGGTCTTGCCCGTGCCGTTCACGCCGACGATGGAAACAATCGTCGGGCCGCTCGGTGCTTTCACCAATTCGTTTTTATTTGTTGAAAGACTTTTTTCAATCTCGCCGCGCGCGATCGCCAGAAAATCCAGACCCGCGCCGCCCTGCGATTCATAATTTTTTTTGACGGCGGAAATGATTTGTTCCGTCATCGCCATTCCCAGATCGGCGGCGATGAGCGCGGCTTCCAATTCCTCGATGGATTCGCCAGTGAGCTTGGGCGAACGCGTGACGATGCGTTTGATTTCGTGCGTGAGCTTGGCGTGCGTCTTGGCGAGGCCGGCTTTGAATTTGTCGAAAAGTCCCATGAATTTTTAACCACAGATGGACATGGACGAACACAGATAAAGCATCCGCAGATTTCGCAGATGAACGCAGATTTCATTTGCGTTTAATCTGCGAAAATCCGCGCAATCTGCGGACAAAAAAATCTGTGTTTCATCTGTGTTCATCTGTGGCTGATTTTTTCCTTCATTTTTTCAACATACTCGTAAGGCAATTTGACCGTGCCGATGAGCGGTTTGTTTTTGCTGAAGCCGTGGCAATCGCTGCCGCCCGTCACGAGCAGATTATATTTTTCCGCAATCTGCAGATAACGCTCCGAAGTCGCGGTGGAATGTTTCGTGTGAAAACATTCGATGCCGTCCATCCCGGCGTCCACGAGCGCGGGAATGATTTCATCGGTGCGATTCAAACCCGGATGCGCCATCACCGCGAGACCGCCCGCCTGATGAATCAGCTCCATGCCTTCGAGCGCGGACATCTTGGCCTTCGGAACCCACGCAGGCCGGCCTTTTTTCAGAAACCGCTCAAACGCTTCGTCGAGGTTCGCGACCAGTCCGGCTTTCACGAGCGCGCGCGCGACGTGCGGGCGTCCCGGCGATTTGCAATTCGCCAGCGCAAAAACCGTTTCCGCTGTGAGCGGCACGCCGAGCTTGTTGATGGCCGCGACCATTTCGTGAATGCGATTTTGCCGGACGATTTGGAATTTTGAAATTTCCGTCAGCAATTTCTCGTTGTGCGTGTCGAGAAAATAACCGAGCAGATGCACTTCAATGTCATCAATCTCGGCGGTGAGTTCCGCGCCGGGAATGAATTCAATCCCCGCCGCATCGCACGCGACGGTCATGCGCGCGCAGCCTTCGACCGAATCATGATCCGTCAACGCCATCGCCGCGAAGCCGAGGCGCGCGCCGTGTCCGGCGACTTCTTCCGGCGAAAATGTTCCGTCGGAAAAAAACGTG
>DATAUQ010000092.1:0-2827 GCA_036268155.1 Verrucomicrobiia bacterium
TATATGTTTTTCCGATCCACGAATTCAGTTGATATGTATCCGTGGTTTCCATCTTTCCGGTTATCGAATTTTTGATCGGAGGATGTTTTCCAACCATAGTTAAAACAATCGGTGCATTTGCAGGCGTGCCGAGGATTTCATATCTGAAACCAAATCGAATGCCGATGCGCGCCGGAACATTCGTGGTATTCATCAATAATTTGAATTCATCGAGACCTTGAAGTTTCACACCAGCAGCGTTGGT
Organism: Verrucomicrobiia bacterium; assembly: GCA_036268155.1. GTDB lineage: Bacteria > Verrucomicrobiota > Verrucomicrobiia > Limisphaerales > UBA11358 > UBA11358. The sequence goes on from DATAUQ010000092.1 coordinate 245, forward strand.
TTCATCTGTGATAACTTGTGACGCATAAATTCCAACTTCGGTAATTTTTGCGCCAATCACATGGAATTTATCTTGACCAAAAAGAGGCAACTGTAAGGCACAGGCAATCAGTAGCGGAAATATAAACTTCACGGGAAATTAAGTTTCTATGCCGTAAGCTTTGATCTTGTTGTAAAGCGTCTGTCGTCCGATACCGAGTTTTTTGGCGGTTTCGAGTTTGTTGCCGTTGGTTTCCTTGAGCATCTGGATGATGGCGTTGCGTTCGACGCCTTCGAGGAGGGTGTAGCTGGAATCGGGTTCGCCAGCGGGTGTGGAGCTGACCTTGATGTTCGTGACAGAAAAATCGCTGGCCCTGATTTCGTCGTCCTCGCAGAGCAGGACGGCGCGCTGGATCTCGTTTTGCAACTGGCGGATGTTGCCCGGCCAGTCGTATGAGTTGAGGCGTTCCTGGGCGTCGGTGGAAAATTCGCGGACGGTGCGGTTGGCCTGCGCTGCGTAGCGTTTCAGAAATGAATGGGCGAGCGGCATGATGTCGTCGCGGCGTTCGCGCAATGGCGGGAGGTGGACGGAAATCGCGCTGATGCGGTAATACAAATCTTCGCGCAATTTTCCGTCCTTGATGGCGTCCTCGGGTTTGCGGTTCGTGGCCGCGATGATGCGACAGTTGGTTTTGTAACTGACGGTGTCGCCGATGGGCCGCACCTCCTGGTCCTGTAGGACTCGGAGCAATTTGCTTTGCGTGTCCACGGGCATCTCGGAAATTTCGTCGAGAAACAATGTTCCGCCCTCGGCCAGCCGGAAAAGTCCCTGCCGGTCGGAATTCGAGCCGGTGAACGAGCCTTTTTTCGAGCCGAACAGTTCGCTTTCGATGAGTTCGCGGGGCAGGGCGGCGCAGTTGATTTTTATGATCTTGTTTTTTGCGCGCGGGCTTAACGCGTGGATGAGGTCGGCGATGACTTCCTTGCCCGTGCCGCTTTCGCCGGTGATGAGCAGCGTCACGTCGCTGGGCGCGATACGCTCGACGGTGCGGAGAACGGTGCGCATGGACGGGCTGTGAAAAATGGGCGAGATGCCTCCGCCGCTCGTCAGCGCCTCGCGCAATGCGCTGGCTTCCTCACGCAGGCTTTTATGCTCCAGCGCGCGTTCGACGGTGACTTGAAGGTTTGCAAACTCAAACGGCTTGCTTAAAAAATGGAACGCGCCGCGCTTGGTGGCTTCGAGCGCGGCCTCGACGGTGGCATTTCCCGTCAGCACGATGACTTCTGTCGCCGGCCAGTCTTTTTTGATCAACGGCAAAAGCTCCAGTCCATTGGCATCGCCGAGATTGAGGTCGAGCAGCACCGCGTCTGGCGCCGCGTCAGATAATATTTTTTTAAGCTCTGCGCCGGAGGAAACTTCGCTGATGCGATATTTTCCCTTCAAAACGTCGCCTAGCACGCTGCGGATTTCCGCCTCGTCTTCGACAATTAGAATTTGCTTCTTCATAAATCGCGATTGCGGACGCAAGCCCTGACGAACTGCGAAAAAATCGCGCGATGCCCCGCAAATTGTTCCGCCAGCCGTTCGGGATGAAACTGCACGCCCAGCAAAAACGGCATCCGCTTCGACGCATCCGGTTTTAATTCCATCGCTTCCACGATTCCGTCGCTGCTGTGCGCCGTCGCCATCAGCGGCCCGGCTGTTTTCAAAACTGCCTGATGATGCGAACTGTTCACGCCTAAAACCTGTCTGCCGGTAATCTTGGCGAGCAACGAGTTCGCTGTCAATGTTACTTCATGCGTCAAATGATTCGGCTTGTCCAAACGCTGGTGGTTCAGCGCGCCGGGAATCTGACGGCGGATGTCCGCAATCAATTGTCCGCCGAGCGCGATGTTTAATAATTGGTGGCCTCGACAAATCGCCAGCAGCGGCTTGCGCTGGCGGAAAATTTCATCAATCAAAATTAATTCAAGCAAATCCCGCTTGCCGCCGTCGGGAGATTGTTCGATGGTTGCGCGAATTTTTTTCGGCAGATTTTTTTCGTAAAGGTCGGGATTGATGTCGTCGCCGCCGGTCAGCAAAACGCCGTCCGCGTGCCGGACAATTTCAGCGAGAATTTTTTTGTCCGAACAAATGGGAATCGTGAGTGGAATGCCGCCGGCCTGAAGCACGGCCTTTTCGTATTTGATGGAAAGGCTGGCTGACAAATCGTGGAACTCGGCTCCGCGCTTCTCGACGCTCGGCGTGATAAGGATCAAAGGCAGTCTGGCCATCGCTGAGAATGTAAAACAATTCGAGGAAATTGTCAGCGCAAAATCAACGCTCGACAATGCGGGCGGTGATGAGTATTACAATTTATGAAAAGCCATTTATGCGCATGCTATTGAACTTGTTTTTATTTGCCGGATTATTTTCATGTTGTTTGCATGCCGATGAGATAAATCCCCGGAGTGTTGTCATTTAAGCCGATAAACCTTGACGAATTCGTAGACAAATTCGGTGATAATTCAGTTGACCAGCCTCCCGTGTATACGTTTGTGCCGGACAATTTCAGCGAGAATTTTTTTGTCCGAACAAATGGGAATCGTGAGTGGAATGCCGCCG
>DATAUQ010000093.1:0-4002 GCA_036268155.1 Verrucomicrobiia bacterium
CGAGACGCGCGCCGACCGCTGCGACCTCGCGTTTGAATTGAAAGCCATCGGCGCGAACGTCGTGCCCGTCAACATCCTCAATCCGATTCCCGGCACGCCGTTTGAAAAACTTGCGCCGCTGCCCGTCATGGAAATTTTGAAGACCATCGCGTGCTTCCGTTTTATTCTGCCGCGCCAGGAAATCATGATCGCCGGCGGCCGCACCGTGAACCTGCGCGACGCGCAGAGCATGATCTTCATGGCCGGCGCGAGCGCGCTGATGGTCGGCAACTATCTCACCACGCTGAACCAGCCCGTCGAAAAAGATTTGCAAATGCTCAAAGACCTCGGCCTCGATCCGAACTGGGACAGCCACGATTTCAGCGATCAGGAAGAAACCGGCTGCGGCTGTGGAAAAGAAAGTTGTGAGACGGAAGCTACAATGGTTTGAGCAAACGCCATGAATTATCGTCGCGCAACAGAAAATGACTGTTCGCTGCTCGCGGAACTCAATCATCAGTTGATTCACGACGAAGGGCATCGTAATTGCATGACTATTCCCGAATTGGAAAAGCGCATGAAAGATTGGATCGCCAAAGAATATACAGCCATATTGTTCGAAACTGCCGACGTTGTAATTGCTTATGCGCTTTATCGGGAGCAGCCGGAAGAAATCTATCTGCGCCAACTTTTTGTGATTCGTCAGCAACGTAGAAAAAGAATTGGCCGTCAGGCATTCGACATTCTGCGTTCAAAAATTTGGCCGAAAAACAAGCGCCTGACAGTTGAGGTGCTTGTCCAAAATGAAGCAGCCGTGGCGTTTTGGCGGGCGGTTGGTTTTCGAGATTATTGTTTGGCTCTGGAAATTATGCCAGCGCCGTAGGCGCGACATTCTTTGTAGAAACCCAAACCAAAAAATTCCCCATCTCCGTCGGGGCGGCAATATTTCCCGTCCGGGGAGCGCGCGCGTCCCGCGTGCCGGTTTGGGCGTCGCGCCCAAGCCTCTTCCGTGCGTCAAATTATCGGCGCGACGCCGAAAACCACACGCGGGACGCGTGTGCTCCCCGGAAGATTTCGTTCCGAATATGGGTGCGACCTGTCTTAAAAAGACGTTGCCAAACTCTTTTACGTAATTATGCTTTCAAAAAATAATCACGAAAACTTTTTACGAAACTAATCGCCATGAAAAATAATAAAGTCGGGATGTTCAAACTTGTCGCCCTTTGCGGAATTGTGATGATGGCTGTAGCCACCGTTTTGCACGCCCAGACCGCGCCTTTTGCCGCCACAAACTGGCCGCCGACTGTCAGTTCCAAGGCCATGGTGCATTATTTCATCGCGGATCCGAAAGCGACTTTTGCCACGAGCGCCAGTTGGAATCAATCGCTGTCGTTTGCCGATGATGGGGATCAAACTTTCCAAGCTGTTTCCCATAATGACCTGGCAGGTTCTCAATCAACCAGCGACTTCATGAACATCGCCGACACGAGCTATACTGCGTGGACAAATACACCTGTCATTGATGTCCTTCTGGAGGTGTATGGCGATGGCACGCTTTACACCAATGGCAGCGGAAAGGAAGTCACGTTTCGCACCGGCGCATTGGGCAGCGAGAATCCGGTGAGCGGCGGAACGGTGCCTGCCGGAGTCAACAACGGCCAATGGAACTGGATTTTGTTCAGCGTCACGAATGACATCAATCCGGCCACCGGCAAACGCTATGTCGGCAATGTTCCTGATGCGTCCCAAGCCAACACGGACAATGGCGGCGTCAACGGCGGCACGATTCGCATCGAAGGCGTGCCGGGAATCACCATCCGCGCGGTTGCGATCGGACCGGAAGGCGCATTTGGCACGGCGAAAGAAATCAATGTCTTTGCACCAGCGCCAGCCACGCCAGCCGCAGACAGTGGGAAAAAGTAGGCGGTTGCCCGTAAAATTTTCAGCGGGTTAAATAATTTTCTTTGCGTCTCCGCGTCTTCCGCCTTCATTGCATTTCGGCGCGACAAGTTGCATGATATTCTTCGAGTGCAAAAACTCGGTAAAAATCTTGGCAGCTATTTCGGCGAGACGATTGACATCCGCGCCGTGCTGCGCGAGGTCAAGATTGCCGCGCAAAAATTTGGCTGGATTTCGGAAATTTTTCACGAAGCCGGAGAATTCAAATGGCTTGCTTTGCATCGCAAGCCAGAAGTTGGAAATCGGAAGCCGGAAATCAGAATTTATATTTCTGCGGGGATTCACGGTGACGAACCCGCCGGGCCACTCGCGGCGCTGCGGCTCTTGCGGGAAAATAATTGGCCGCCCGAAGCAGAGATTTTTTTCCTGCCATGCCTGAATCCCGCCGGTTTCACTTTGAACAAGCGCGAGAACGCGGGCGGAATTGATTTGAACCGAGATTATCGGAATCCGCAAGCCGCCGAAACCCGCGCGCACATCGCGTGGCTGGAACGGCAGCCGAAGTTTGACTTGTATCTTTGCCTGCACGAAGACTGGGAATCGCACGGATTTTATCTCTACGAACAAAATCCCGATTCAAAAATTTCGCTCGCGGAAAAAATGATCGAGGCCGTTAAAAAAATTTGCCCGATTGATCTGTCCAACACCATCGAAGGCCGCGCGGCGCAAAACGGAATCGTGCGCCCGAACATTTTGCCGCAAGAACGTCCCAACTGGCCGGAGGCATTTTATCTCATCACGGAAAAAGCGCGCCAGGGCTATACTCTCGAAGCGCCGTCGGACTTTCCCCTGCCCGTCCGCGTCAACGCGCTGGCCGTTGCGGTGAACTCGGCGTTGACGAACTTATTGCGGATTAATCCGTAAAATCGGTTTCGGCACGACGACGGCGGAAAATTTCCTGCCACGGATTTCAATCTCAATTTTCGTGTCCGGCTTGGCGAATTCCGGCTGCACAAATCCCATTCCAATTCCGACATTCAGCGACGGGCTTTGCGTGCCGCTGGTGACTTCGCCAAGTTTTTTATCGCCGGAAAAAATCGCGTAATGCGGGCGTGGCGGCGCGGATTTGTCCGTCATCTTGAACGCGACGAGTTTCTTTTTTACGCCGTCTGCTTTTTGTTCGGCCAAAATTTTTCGGCCAATAAATTCACCTTTGTCGAGCGAGACGAAAAATCCGACGCCAGCTTCAATCGGCGTGGTTTCCTCGTCAAGTTCGTGGCCGTAAAGCGGATAGCAAACTTCCGTGCGCAACGTGTCGCGCGCGCCGAGGCCGCACGGCTTTACGCCAAATGGTTTTCCGGCTTCTAAAATTTTCCCCCAAACGTGTTGGATGGCTTCGTCCGATCCGGTGATTTCAAAACCATCCTCGCCGGTATAGCCGGTGCGCGAAACCAGAACGCTGCCGTGTTCAAAATGAAATCCGCCAATCTGATTTTTTTTTAATTCGGTCGCGCACACGACGCGCATGGCGGAACTCGATGCGCCGGGAATCACAGCGCTGATGAATTCCTTCACGCGCGGACCTTGCACAGCCACGGCGGCGTAATTGTGCGAGGCGTCGGTCAGGCGCAATCCGTCCTTTTTCGGAAATTGTGAAGCTTGCGCGTCCAGCCACGCAACGTCGGCCTCGATGCGCGAGGCATTAATAATAAGCAGATAAACTTCGCCTGAAAGCCTGTAGGCATACAAATCGTCAATCACACCGCCGCGTTCGTTGCACATCAAGGTGTATTGGCCGAGGCCAGGCGTGAGTTTGCGGATGTCGTTCGTCAAAACGTGATTAAGAAATTCTTCCGCCGCCGCGCCGCTTACGGTGACTTCGCCCATATGTGAAATGTCGAAAATCCCGGCGGCGTTGCGGACGGCAAGATGCTCGTCGGTGATGCTGGTGTATTGCACCGGCATTTCCCAGCCGCCGAAATCAATGAGCTTCGCGCCGAGTTTCTGGTGCGCGGAAAAAAGTGCGGTGCGTTTTAACATGAAATTATTTTAGCCACAGATTTTCACAGATGAAATACAGATAAAAACAGTCTGTAAATTTTATGGATGGGTGCAGATGAAAAA
>DATAUQ010000094.1:0-7963 GCA_036268155.1 Verrucomicrobiia bacterium
AATTTTTCCAGCGATGACGACGCGGCGCGGTTCTTGCAGCGAAAAATCCAGCGCGTGCAGCATGAACGGCATCGCCTGCGGAAAATGTTGCAGCCGATGCGCGAACAGGCGCAAAGTTTTTCCAGCAGCCTCAATAAAATCATTTCTTCCGGTGATTGCGCCAAGTTTCAACAAGGACAAAGTCGCAACCGAATTTCCCGAAGGTTCCGCGCCGTCGTAATCGTCCTTCACGCGCAGGATTAAATCAGTCGCGCCCGCCGCGCTTTGCCAGAAGCCGCCGTTTTCCGCGTCGAAAAAATTTGCGAGCAGCGCGCCGGCCAGTTCAATTGCAAAATCCAGATGTTTCGGCGCGAGCGTCGCTTCATACAAATCAATCACGCCGGAAAGTAAAAACGCATAGGCTTCGAGCAATTGCACGTTGTCGCGTTCGCCATCGCGCCAGCGGTGGAAAAGAGTTTTAGATTTTTCATCCCACAATTTTTCGCGGAGAAACCGCGCATTTTTCTCCGCCGCCGCGCGATATTTTTCATCGTCCAAAATCACAGAAGCCCGCGCAAACGCGCCGAGCATCAGGCCGTTCCACGATGCGAGAATCTTATCGTCGAGATGCGGGCGGATTCGTTTCGCGCGAACTTCACGCATTTTAGTTTTGGCAGAAGCAAGCAGTGGTAAATCTTCTGCGGATACATCTGGATTCACGACGCTCAAAACATTTTGCCCGACCAGCGGCTGCGGATGGCTGTGGTCAACGAAATTTCCTTCCGCCGTGATGCCAAAATATTTTGCGGCGACATTAAATTCGTCAACTGTGAGCAGCTTGGAAAGTTCGTCCTTCGTCCAGCAGTAAAATTTTCCCTCATGGCCTTCGCTGTCGGCGTCCTCGGCGGAAAAAAATCCGCCGCCGGGATGCGTCATGTCGCGCAAAACGTAATCCAAAATGTCGCGGACAATTTCCGCATGGCGCGCGTCGCCGCTGACGAGAAATGCGTCGAGATACAAGTTCACCAACTGCGCGTTGTCGTAGAGCATCTTCTCGAAATGCGGCACGAGCCATTCGGCATCCACGGCGTAGCGCGAAAATCCACCGCCGAGATGGTCATGGATTCCGCCAGCATTCATGCGGTCGCAAGTGTGCAAGACCATTTTCACGGCTTCGTCGTCGTCAAATTTTTTTGCAGCGCGCAGCACCAGCAAGGGAATTGATGGCTGCGGAAATTTCGGCGTGCCGCCAAAGCCGCCGTGAATCGAATCGTAACCCGATTTGAAAATGTCCGCCGCATTTTTCAAAACAGTTTCAGTCAAAATCAAATTGTCCGAATCGGAATTTTCCGTCGTCAATTTCAATCGCTCATGAATTTCATTTGCAGAAGCCGCAATTTCATCTTTCCGCTGCCGCCATAATTCGGAAATGTGTTGGAGCAATTGCAGAAAGCTCGGACGGCCATGGCGCGCGTCCGGCGGAAAATATGTGCCGCCAAAAAATGGCTTCAAATCCGGCGTGAGAAAAACACTCATCGGCCAGCCGCCGCTGCCGGTCGTGGATTGCACGAACGTCATGTAAATTTTGTCCACGTCGGGACGCTCCTCGCGGTCTACTTTGATGCTGACGAAATGTTCGTTAAGAAATTTTCCGATACTTTCGTCCTCAAAACTTTCGCGTTCCATCACATGACACCAATGACAGGTTGAATAGCCGATGCTTAAAAAAATCGGTTTATTTTCGCGGCGCGATTTTTCAAACGCCTCGTCATTCCACGCGAACCAGTCCACGGGATTGTGCGCGTGCTGCAACAGATAAGGCGATTTTTCGCGGGCGAGGCGGTTGGTGTGCATGGCGTTACCAATATATTCGTGAGCGATAATTCAAGCAATGAAACACGCCTGAAATAACAGTCGGTTATAATTTTGAATTCATTTTTGACGCCCAGTGTCTATTGTATTAGCGTATTAGGCTGAAAATGGATTTTTGCCTGCCAAAACTGAAACTCCCGTTGTTGGCCATCGCAACGGGCGCAATAGTTTTGTCCGTGGGAGCGCAGCAATCCGGCCAGTCCATTATTTTTTCCACACCGCAATCCGACGACGCGCAATCCGCCACGCCGTCGCTTGCACCGCAGAATTCGCAAATGCCGGTTTTGCCCGGCACGCTTCAGGCACCGATGTCGGCTTTCAATTCCAGCGCGCCGAATGACGTCGCGGTGTTGCCGCCACCACAGTCAAATTCCGCCGAACAGCAGCGGATGAAAAAAATGCTGGATGACCGCAAGAATTGGACGTTGATGACGCCGGCGGAAATGCTTGGCGTGGCTCCGACGGAAAAATTGCTTCAGCCGTCCGAACGCGATGCGATGGGACGGGAGAAAAATCAAACACAAATGGAACGCTATCTGGACCGCGAAAGCCGGGACAGGACCGGCGTCACGAATGATTTGCAAAATGATGTCGGCGATTCGCCATGGAATTTTTCCCGCGACAAGGACAATGCGAACCCGTTTGACTCCAGCCGCCATGGCGCGGATGCGGCGCAAAATTTGGACTGGCTTTTGAACGGGCAGCGGATGGATGTCCCCCCGAACCAGAATGGAAATATCAGTTGGGATTCGTTCGAGCCGCCCGCGCAACGGGCGCCGGAAAAGCCGAGTCTTGAACAACTGGCGGCGATGGAGCGGTTCCGGCAATTATTGGAACCGAGTCCCGCAACGGGATTGCCATCGCCGGACAACCGATTTTTTCCCGTGCCAAAAACAGTCTTGGATCCGAACATCACGCAGCCGGATTTTGTGCCGAATCCGTCAGGCGCGTCGTTCATACCATTATCCAGCGGAATCGGAAAGCCAGCGGGCTTGACCGCGTTGCCGGGAGTTACCACGTCAACGCCGCAGCCGGTGACGGCTCCGGCGTGGGCACCGCAGCCACAGCCGTTCACGTTCACTATGCCGCAACGAAAATTTTGAAGGCGTGTCAGTGCGCTGAGGTGATGATGAGGACTTGCTCCAAAGTGGAAATGCCTTCGCGCGCGCGGTCGAGGCCGACCATGCGAAGGGTTTTCATTCCATTGTTCACGGCGACCTTGCCCATTTCACGCGTGCTGGCGCGGGCGATGATGAGCTTGCGGATTTGATCATTGATGTTCATGGCCTCGATGATGGCCATGCGCCCGGCGTAACCGGAATTTTTACAACGGTCGCAGCCGCGTCCGCGATAAAGCTGCACGCCGCTGAAGACGCCAGGTTCGATGTTCAAATCCAAAAACATTTTGTCAGGATAAGTCACGGGTTCCTTGCAGTGCGAACAAATGCGGCGCATCAGGCGTTGCGCGCAGGACAAAATCACGGAGGACGAAATCAAAAACGGCGCGATGCCCATGTCGTCAAGGCGCGCGATGGCGCCGGGCGCGTCGTTGCAGTGCATCGTGGACAAAACCTGATGGCCGGTCAGCGCAGCTTCGATGGCGATTTCGGCGGTTTCCGTGTCGCGGATTTCCCCGATCATGATGATGTCCGGGTCTTGCCGCAGAATGGAGCGCAACGCATTGGCGAACGTGAGGCCGATGTCTTTTTTCGTCGGCACCTGGTTGATGCCGGGAATCTGGAATTCCACCGGGTCTTCGACGGTGACGATGTTATAGACCGGACTGTTCAACTCGTTGAGCGCGGAGTAAAGCGTGGTGGTCTTGCCGGAGCCCGTCGGGCCGGTGACGAGGATGAGTCCGTGCGGCGCGTCAATGGCGGCTTTGAAATGTTTGAAGGTCTCGGCGTCAAGGCCGAGCTTGTCAACGCTCGCGGTCAAATTGGTCTTGTCGAGGACGCGCAATACGATTTTCTCGCCATGAACCGTCGGCATCACGGAGACGCGCAAATCAAAATCCCTGCCACTGACCTTGACGCGCATGCGCCCGTCCTGCGGCAAACGACGCTCGGCAATGTCCATGCTGCACATGATTTTGAAACGCGAGGCGAGCGCCAGTTGCATCTGCTTGGGCGGCGGCGTGGCATCCAGAAGCACGCCATCCACGCGATAACGCAGGCGCATCGTTTTTTCAAACGGCTCCAGATGGATGTCGCTTGCCCGGTCTTTGATTGCCTGCACGATCATCAGGTTGGCGAGCTTGATGACGGGCGCCTCCTCGCCGGAGGCGGCGAGTTTGTCAATGCTGACATCTTCCATCGCCTCGCGGACATTTTCGACGGTGTCGGCCTCGTCTTCGGCCTCTCTTTGCTTCTGCGCGTCCTCGATGATGTCTTCCATCGAACCGCCCTTGGAGGCGTCAATGGCATTGAGTTTGTCGGTGATGGCTTTTTCGGACGCGATGAGCGGGGCGATCTCAAGTTTGGTGATGCGCTTGACATCGTCGAGGGCAAGGACATTGAGTGGATCGGCCATCGCGAGGAACAATTTATTTTCCAGGCGCGAAATGGGGATGACCTTGTGATTGAACATCGTCTCGCGCGGAAATAATTCAATCAGCTCCGGCGAAATGCTCGCGCGCGCGAGGTTGATCGGCGTGACGTTCAGCACGCGGCCCATGCAGACGGCCAGATCCTGCTCGCTGACGTAGGCTTTTTCGACGATGAGCTTGACGAGGCGGGCGCCCTGTTTTTTCTGCTGTTCGAGCAGTTCCTCCACTTGGTTCGCGCCCAGCAAACCGTCCTCGACGAGCGCGTCGGCAATCCGTTCTCCAAATGATTTTATCTTGGCCATGATATTAACGGAACGCTTTGCGGATGTTCATCAACAAGTCGGACGGCGGCACCAGATACCACACCAGCCGGTGCGAAGTGGTCTGGGATAATTCTTTCACCGCCTGCTGGTTAAACGGATTCGCCGTCGCGACCAAAATGGCCTTGCTCATCCGGTCAAACGGCAGCACGCACCAGCGACGGCAGACCGCCGCCGGAAAACCGCGCGTCAGGTCAATGTCCACGTCATATTTTTCCAACGGCAGATATGCCATGCGCGATTTGTCCGACAAAAGCTTCAGCGACTTGTCCACCAGCAAAATTCCCTTGTCATGCAAAATCTGGATGAACGGCTCGATCACTTCCGTGGCAGCGGTGGTCAAATCCGCCGCGCGCCAGCACAGATCGAAATCCCCCGCGCTGATCGTTTTGCTGTCCACAAAAACCTTCCGCAACGTCGCGCGCCCATCGTCAATTTCCCCAGCAACCGCGCTTGGCTTTTTCCCCGGCGACTTCGCCGCGTCCGGCGCGAGCGTCAACGCCGCCGGCTCCGCGCCCGCCGATTCCATGCCCGCGTTGCTTGCCTTGCTTTCAATTTCCCTGAGCGCCGCTTGCACTTCCACGTCATCCGGACGGCGTTGCAAGACCGTCTCAAATTCGAGGATCGCCGAGGACAACTGCCCCGTCTGCATATACGCCTGCGCGATGCGTTTGGACGTATTAATGACATCTGGCTCGCGGCCCAGCTTGGAATACGCCTCCTTGAGAATCTCCAGCGACTGGCAGTCGTTCGGCTGCGACTGCACAATGACCTCGAACATCTCAATCGTCTGCTGCAATTGAGCTTCTTCGCCCGGATTTAACGCGACACTCGCCATAATTCAAAAATTTTCACCGACAAAATCCAGCAACTTTGCTGCCAAGCTAGAACGTCCGCCAACCTAAAGCAATCCAAAGTAAAGCGCTTTTGCGCTTTGCGCGCCGACGGTTATTGATAAAACTTTTTCAAGTGGAACAACCCACGCCAATCATGACACCTGCACCCGGCGAACGCCTCCTGCGTTTCGTCGGCGACAAAATTCTTTTTACGCTCCGCGTGGAAAAAAATTCCGCCGCGCAAAAAAATGTCTGCGCGTTCCTGCGAACCAATCTCGGTCGTGCCGCTGAATTGCGCCGCGAAATCATTTCCGCGCACGCGGGCGGCGCCGCTGCCGCCGGCGCATCGTGGCGCGATCTGCCCATGCAAAAAATTCCCGACGGCTGGCAGATCGAACTGCCGCTCGCCGATGTCGGCTACTTCAAGGCCAAACCTTATCTGCTCGACGGAAAAAACTGGCAGCACTGGCCCGACGGTTCGGACGTTGGAATTTCCGTTCATCCAGATTTCGCGCGAACCGCCAACACAATTTACTGCGCCTTCACGCGACTCTTCGGCGCGACAAAAAATCTGCCTTCCACTGCCGACGAAAAACTGGAAGTCCAACTCAAATCGCTCGAAGCCCTCGGCTACGCCACTCTCCCGCCGTCGGGAAAATTGCGCGACCTGACAAAACAATTGCCGCACATCGTCCAAACCCTCGGCTGCCGTATTTTGCATCTGCTGCCAATTCATCCGACGCCGACAACCTACGCGCGCTTCGGTCGTTTCGGCAGTCCTTACGCCGCGCTCGACATGACCGCCGTAGATCCCGCGCTCGTCGAATTCGATAAGCGCGCCACCGGCATTGACCAGTTTTGCGAACTCACCTATGCCGCGCACTCGCTCGGCGCGCGCGTCTTCATTGACATCGTCATCAACCACACCGGATGGGGTTCTTACTTGCAGGAAAATCATCCGGAATTTTTCCTGAAAAATCCCGACGGCTCATTCGCCAGTCCCGGCGCGTGGGGAACGGTCTGGGAAGATTTGGTTGAACTCGAACAGCATGACGTCGCGCTCTGGGATAAAATTGCCGACGCGCTTTTAACCTGCTGCCGTCGCGGCGTGGACGGTTTTCGCTGCGACGCCGGTTACAAAATTCCTGTCGTCGCGTGGCAATACATCATTGCGCGAATCCAAAACGAATTTCCCGAAACCATTTTTCTGCTCGAAGGCCTCGGCGGCTCTTGGGAAGCCACGGAAAATCTTTTGACCGACGGCGGAATGCAATGGGCATATTCCGAACTGTTCCAAAATTATTCCGGTCGCGACGTCGCCAACTATCTCGATTATTCAAACCGCCAGAGCGCGCGCATCGGCGGCTACTTTCATTATTCCGAAACGCACGACAACAGCCGTCTCGCCGAAAAAGGCCGCGCATGGTCGCTGATGCGCAACCGTCTTTGCGCGCTGACAAGTCCGAGCGGCGGATTCGGTTTCACCTGCGGCGTCGAATGGCTCGCCGCCGAAAAAATCCGCGTCCACGGCAACACCGGATTGAACTGGGACAGCGCCGGCAACATCGTCCCCGAACTCGCGCAGCTCAACAAACTCATTTCCGACCATCCCTGCTTTTTTGACGGCGCAAAACTTACGCGCTTGAGCGCGCCCGACTCGCCCGTTTACGCGCTGCTCCGCGAATCGGCTGAAGGAAAAGATTCGGTTTTGGTTTTGGTCAACACCGACGTTGAAAAATCCCATTTACTGACACTCGCGCCCGCCGATCTGAAATTTGAAATTTCCGATTTCCAATTCGACCTGCTCGGCCAGCCGCTCTCGCAATTCGACCGTGAAAAAACCGAAATCATTTTCACGCTCGCACCCGGCGCGTGTCATTGCCTCGCGCCAACGCAAAAGCCCGTCGGTTTGAGCGGCGAAAATTATCGTCGCGCGCGCGCTCAAGCCGCGTTTGCGATTCAAGCGTTGAGCAAAATCGTTTCCACCGAAATGATTGACAGTCTCGACTGGCAATGGCTCGCGGACCAAGTCGAATCGTCGCCGGAAAATTTTCTCGCCGCCGCCAGTGAATTCGCCGCGCGCGAAACCAAAACTCCGCTCGCCGATTTGTTGCGCGAAACGGAAGCCGGGAAAATTTTCCCGCGCGTCGCCGTGTGGACTTTGATTGACGCCCGCCGCGTCACGCCCGTGCCGCCAGGCCACTGGCTTTTGATTGAAGACAACGCCCCATTCCGCGCCGAGTTGCGAAGCCGGAACGAAAGCAACTCCACGATTCATGTTCAATCCGTCGCCGCCGGCAACCGTCACATCGCGTGCTTTGCGCCGCGTGAAAGTGGCGCAGGCTTCCAGCCTGTGAAAGAAAACGCAGGCAGGATGCCTGCGCCACTTTTCTGCGACGCCGAATTAT
>DATAUQ010000095.1:0-54500 GCA_036268155.1 Verrucomicrobiia bacterium
GACGGAAACAATGGTCGTAAGCAAGGACGCCGAACCGGCGTTGCCGCTGACATAATTCCCCTCGGTCAACAGCGCACGGCTCACGCGACCGTCAATCGGTGATTTCACTTCCGTGTATTCCAGATCAAGCCTCGCCGAATCAAGCGCGGCCTTCGCGACTTCAGCCTTGGATTTTCGTGCTTCAGCTTCTTCGGCAGAAATCGCATTGTTAGCGAGCAATTTGTCCGTGCGTCCTGATTCACTCTTGGCCTGGTCGTATTCCGCCTGACGTTGATCAAACACAGCCTGGTTCCAGCGCGGATCAATCACGAACAGCACATCGCCTTTCTTCACAAGCTGGCCCGATTGAAAACGCACTTCCTGGAGATAACCGGAAACGCGCGGGCGGATTTCCACCGATTCCACCGGCTCGGTGCGACCCGTGAATTCGCTCCACTCGACGATTTCCTTTTGTTCCACCGGCGCGACCGTGACGGCGGCGGGCGGCGGTCCTTGTTGGGTTGCCTTTGGACTGCAACCGGCAGTCAACAGTCCGACGGTTAATGTTGAAACGGCGGTGAATAAATAAAATTTTGTTTTCATGTTTGTGATTAAAGTTTTTAAGTTGGTTGATTTTGTCTTCGGTCAATCAGGCGGCTTCCGCGAAAATCGGATGGCGCTGGCGCAGGGAATGTTGCCGCGCCTGCCGTGTGGCAACCCTTTGGATTTTTTCCATCGCCAACGATGGAAACAAAAGATGGGGGTAGTCTGTTTGGCGGGCCAAGACCTCCGCCTCGTTCATGGCCAGTTGAATTAGCTGGCCGTGCGATTCCAATGTCCCTTGAAATTCGCTCGCAATCCTGTCCTTGGCCTGCTCAATCCCGGCCAGCAATTTTTTGTAAGACTGCGCATAGCGATTGTTGATGGTTGGTTCAATGTTTTGGGCTTTGTCTGTATTGGTCGTATTCATAATTTTGTCATAGTTTAATAGTTGTCTGTTTAGTAAATTATCTGGTCAAAAAAATCAAAATTAGGCAGCAACAGCCTTTTTGTCTTTCACTCCAAGCATGGCGAATATACCGCTGGCGGATTCACGCAACGCCTCAACATCGTTTTGAATCCGCGCCTGGGTCAACAAGCCTTCGTAATAGGCAAAAATCATCCGGGCTTTGGCGGCGGGATCAGGCGCATGAATCACACCGGCGGCATGAGCATCGCGGATGGTGGATTCGATATATTTGCGCTTTTGATCCATGATCTCCTGGATTTTTTTTTGCAAAACATTTTCCTGCGTGCAGATTTCAGAACCGAGCGAAGCCTGCGGGCAGCCCAGCACGCGACCGTATTTTGATTTGATTTCACGCTGAAATCTATAGGTAAAATCACAGAATTGCTTCAACCGTTCCAACGGTGGAACCGTTGCGGAAAAGATGCCGTCGAACTCCGCGCGGTGATTCAGCCAATTGGCCTCAACTGCTTCCGCCGCCAGTTCAGCCTTGGAATCAAAGAAATAATAAAAGCTGCCTTTCTTGGCACCGGCCTTCTCGCAGATGTCGTCAATGGTTGTGCTGCCATACGAGCCGGACCAGATCAGGTCCAACACCGCATCCATCAATCTTTGTTTTTCATCACTTACTCGTCCCATAACATTTTTTGGTTCATCGCTTCGGCTTTTTGTCGAAGCACACTGTCAATTTAGAAAACTAGACTAAACAGTCAACTACTATTTTAATATTTTTGGTCATGGTGCGTTAGATTGCGCTATTGGGGGGCACACCGATAATGGCAGCAGGATTAACAGACCACGTTTGGACTGTAGAAGAACTTTTGGTGGCCAAAATCTAAAACTAACAATCGAATTCCAAGTCAATACGACCATCTTCATCGAGATCATCCAGTTTAATGTGGACATTATTTTTAACGTCGCATTTAGTGTCGTTTCCAGACAGGTAATAACAAGCCTCAATAATCAGCGTAACCGCCATGACAATCCGTCAGGCCATTGTTGTAAAGTTGCGTGGACATTTCAAGCGCCTGTTCGTCAGCCTTGGCGCAATCTTCAAAATGGAGGAAAACATCTCCCGCAAAACTTTTCAGCAGCCAGCACCTCCAATAATTTCTCTGAAATCAAACGTCCTTCCACCGCCGGTCTTCCTGCCCGCGCCGCTCAAATTCTTCTCGAAGCGGTGAAATAAAAACTCGCGCGGATTTTTTTTCTTCGGAGCTTTGCCCTTTGCTGGCCGCAAATTTGCCCGCCATTTTCAGACAAAAATAATTTGAAAAAATCCCCATTCTCCTGCACTTTTCCTGCATAACTGTGCAAGTTGTTGAAGCTGAATGGAGCGGGTGAAGGGAATCGAACCCTCGTCTCAGCCTTGGGAAGGCCACATTCTACCATTGAACCACACCCGCCTCCGCGCTTTGGCGCGGCAAGCCCGTGAATGGAAATATTTCTACCAGACCGTTGCCCTCGGCGCAATCGGTTTGCGGAATTCAAATCGTCGCGGCAAATCGTTTGATCGCTTCGCGCAGTTTGTCCCCGATCAATTCCTGCCGTCCGGCGGAAACAATTTTCCCGCCGTCCAGTTCGCGCACATAAAAACTGTCTATCGCCGCGCCGCGTTCGGTCACGATACGCGCCCCGGCAATGTCCACTTCCAGTTCGGCAAATGTCTGCGAAATCGCGTAAAGCAAACCGAGCTGATCCTCGGTTTCAATCTCGATGAGCGTGCGCAGCTCGGAGGCGTCGTTGTCGAAATAAATTTCCGTCGCCATCCGCTCGCCCGCATAGGCTGAATAAAGCGGGCGGTTCGTGATCTGCCGGGCGATGAGCGCGGGCAAGTCCACCGCTTCGTCGTTCAAAACTTTTTCGAGCAGCTCCGCGAACTTATCATGCTGTTCGCGCGCGGCGAGATTTCCGGTGCGCGCGTCGTTGACGGAAAAGGTGTCGAGCGCAATGCCGTCGGTGCGCGTGAAAATTTGCGCGCTCAAGATGTTCAATCCGGCGGCGCTCAATGCGCCGGCGATTTTCCCGAACAGTCCGGCGCGATCCCAGGTGCAAATTTTGACGACGTTATAGCCGCGGTCCGGTTCGTCCAGCCATGCGGTCACTGGCGAGAGCGCGCGGTCGCCTTCGCGGACGAGCCTGTGCATGAAACGATGCGTGAGTTCGAGGTCGTCGAGAATTTCCTTCGCCGTGTGGATTTGAAAATATGGCTGTGGCAGCGCGGAAAAATGCGCGTCCAATTCCTCGCCAGTGATCAGCGTCGGCGCGAGTTCGCGCACTTCCTGCTTGAGCAGCCCGAGTTGTTTTTCCGAGGCGCGGCGGAATTCCGTGCCACCGGTGAGCGGCACCATTGCGTGTGAATGCAATTGCCAGAGCAGCGAATCCTTGAAGCCGTTCCACAGTTTGTCGCTCGTGCCCTGCGAATCGGCGAAGGTGAGCAGCGTGAGCAGGTTCAGATTTTCCGGCGTCTGGATTTGCCGCGCGAAATTTCGGATGACCGCCGGGTCATCGAGGTCGCGCCGCTGCGAAAGGTTCGCCATGAGCAGGTGATTTTCAATGACGAGCCGCAACGTGTGCGCCGCCGACCCGTCCAGCCGCAGCCGTTTCGCCGCGCGCATCGCCATTTCTGCGCTGACTTCGGGATGGCCGCCCTTTTTGTGGCCTTCCGCCTTGCCGACGTCGTGCAACAGCAGCGCGAGGTAAAGCAGTCCGGGCCGGTTCAAATTTTGGAACAGCGGCGCGTAATTTTTATACGGCGGCTCTTTGGCTTCCCAGATTTTGTCGAGTTGCTCGAGGCAGACGAGCGTGTGTTCGTCGGCGGCGTATTGATGATAAAACTCGTGCTGAACCAAACACGTCAATTTTCCGAATTCAGGAATGTATTTGCCGAGCAGATTCACCTCGTGCATCGCGCGCAGGATCGGCGCAACCTCTCCGCGTCGTTCAAGAATCGTCAAAAAGGTTTCGCGGACGTGCTCGTCGTTCAGAAAATCGCGGTCCACAAGTGAAAGCTGGTTGCGGATGAGTTGCGCGAGGTCGGGATGCAACGTCATGTGCCGTTGCTGCGCGTGAAGAAAAACGCGCATGAGACGGCGCGGCGAATCGCGGAAAATGCGGTTGGACGCGGCGTAAATCTCGCCATTGATGAATTTGAAGCCGTCAAGGATTTCCGGCTCGCGTTTTCTTTTGGGCAGCCAGCGGCGCAACGAAAGTTTGCTTTGTGACGGCGCGATGAGCGCCATGCGCTGCTCCAGCGTGCGCGTGATGAGAAAAATATTCCGCGTGTGCGTGTAAAGGTCGCGCATGAATTTTTCGATGCGCTTGCTCGGCGAACGGTCGCCATAGCCGAGCGCGTGCGCCACGGCGGGCTGCAAATTTTTGCCCAGCACGTCGAGCGGGCGGATGACTTCGTAATGCAATTCCGTCCTCACGCGCAGCAAAAAATCATAAGCCGCATCCAGTTGCTTGCGCTCGGCCTCGGAAACAAGTTCGCGCTCCTGCAAATCCTGCAATGTGCGCGTGCGATACTTGAAGAACGCCATCCACAAAAGATTCTGAAAATCGCGCAGGCCGCCGCAGCCGTTCTTGATGTTTGGCTCCTGCATCGTGGCGGAGTTGCCATATTTGACGTGCCGCGTCGCCTGGTCCTCGACGCGCGCCGCGATATATTTTTCCTCGAACCCGGTGACGCATTTCGCCACGACCGTCTTTTGAAGTTTTTTGAACAACGCCTCGTCGCCCACGATCAGCCGCGCCTCGATGAGCGATGTTTTGGACTGCATGTCCGCGTTCGCCACCTTCACGCAATCGTCAATGCTCCGCACCGCGTGGCCGACTTTCAGGCCGATGTCCCACAGCGGATACAGCACGCCGTCAATCAATTTGGACAGATAAGGCAACGGCTTGTTGCCCGCGATCTGGCCGTCGTGCAAAAACATGAAATCAATGTCGCTGTGTGGATTCAGTTCCGCGCGGCCATAACCGCCGATGGCGACCAGCGCGAGCGGGGGAAATTCCTTTTGCGCCTGCGGTGACAAGCCGCCACGCGCCTCCGCCCAAAGATGCCGCAGCAGTTCGTCGAGGATGACCGCGCGCGCTCGGCAGATTTCGCGCCCGTCCGCGCCCGCGCGATGGGCGATTTTCACCCGGTGCGTTTCCACCTTGAGAAAACCCTTGTAACGGGCGAGTTTTTCTGCGGCATCGCTGTTCGGCGGTGCTGGCAGACGTTCCCTGGCGTTGGTTTCTATTTTTCTGATTAAGTCCTGCACGCGCGCATAAGTTGCGGAGAAAATGATTTGAAGGCAAGCGCGCTCGCCGTTGCGCGAAACCTTTTTTCGCGCGCGGCGTCTGTTACCATTCCCGCGTGATGCCAATTCAACCTGATCCCGATGCCGTTCTGATGTTGCGCGTGAAGCGCGGCGACCGCGCGGCATTCACGGAATTGGTCGAGAAATACAAGCAGCCTGTGATGAATTTTGTTTTCCGCTCGCTGCGTGACGAGGCCGAGGCGGAGGATCTGGCGCAAAATGTTTTTCTGCAAGTCTTCAAATCCCGCGCACGCTACGAGCGCACGGCGAAATTTTCCACTTGGCTGTTCACCATCGCGCGGAATTTGTGCCTGAACGAAATCCGCCGCCGCTCGCGCCATCCCGCCGAATCGCTCGAAGAAACACATCCTGAAAACGAAGACCAGCCGTCACGGCAATACGAGGACAAGAAAATTTTTCTGCCGACGGAAAATGTATTGCACGGCGAACTCGCCAAAAAAATCGAGGAAGCGCTGGCCGAACTGCCGGAGAACCAGCGCACCGCCATCTTGCTCTGCCGTCAGGACGAATTGAGTTACGAAGAGATCGCCGAGGTTTTGGACTGCTCGCTGTCCGCCACGAAATCGCTCATCCATCGCGGACGCGAAACGCTCAAGGAAAAACTCAAGCCGTATCTGCAAACCGGCGAGTGGACGGAATAGATTTTGGAACGCGTGAAAATTTTTGTCCCGCAGGGACGACGGAAATTAGCCAGCTACGAAGTGGCTGGATTCGTGCGAAAAAACGATGCGTCCTGAAAGGACGCTGGAACTCGTCGTCGCATTTTCCACCGTCCTTTCAGGACGGATTTTATTTTTGGACGGCTGACCCGGCACTTTGTGCCGGGCTAATTTCCGGTGTCGCTTTGCGACGGTTTTTTTCCAGCGGACATTTTCGATTAGCGCCGTAGGTGCGGCATATTTGTAGAAAACCGTCTGATAAAATTTTCCAAGCTCCGTCAGGAGCGACATGGTGGCCGTCCGCAAGGACCGAATATGCCGCTCCTACGGAGCTTTTTCATTTTGTGAACGGCGGGCTACAAAGATGCCGCGCCGACGGCGCTCCGAAAGGGCGCGGACGCGAAACGCTCAAGGAAAAACTCAAGCCGTATCTGCAAACCGGCGAGTGGAGTGACTAAAAATATATCCGCTTTCAGCGCGTCTTGATTGACTGCCTGCTTCTCATCTGAACACCTTCGCGTCGGAGATCGCGACAAAGTTTTTTGAATTCGTGATCAAATTTTTCAGATTTCTGCCAATCGGAAAAATCAGGAATGAAATACTCTCTAATCTCTTGGGCAATATCGCGCCCGGAATCAGCATCAAAACATTCCCATTCTTTTAACATTTGCATATCGCAAACCCGAATTGGAAATAACTTTCGTTTTCCATCCAGCTTTTCCTGCTTTCGCGCACGACGAATTTCTGTCTGAACCCAATCGCTTGCAATACTGGATTCAGAAAGAACAATCAGAATTTTATCATGCAAATGAATCGCTCGATCAATTTGCTCAAAAAGTTTTTTCCCACCTTTCATTTCCTCCGGTGCATACCAAACACGAATCTTCTCGGCTTTCATTTCGGCCCATAATTTTCGCGCAAAAAATCATCCTTATGGCTATGGCTAATAAAACAAGAGTGAAACTGAATTGGCGTTGCTGCTTCAATAAGGTCAGGAAGGTAGTCGAGTAAAATTGGAGAAAGTCCGATCCCCTTGAGAAATTTTATAGGAAGTCCATTGCCAGCTTGGTAGAGGCATTCAACACCAATTGACGATGGAGATACATGAATAACAGTTTCCAATCCCACACAGGTTTCCATATCCACATCGGCAAAAACTGTTTTCCCCATGCGAGATTCTCGAAAAATTGTTCCAAACAAATGGGAACCAACAAACATAGTGCTTTCTAGTGAGGCTTTGTAAAAATTTGCTTTGGCAAGGTCGGCTTCAGCAAAACTAGCTTCATTTAATTGTGCGTCGCGAAAATTAGCCCCATCTAAAATAGCATCTTCAAAATTTGCCCCAGTTAAATCACAGCCAACAAATTCAGCGTTGCGTAATATAGCGCTCTTAAAATTTTGCCCGCTTAAATTTTCTCCAGAAAGATTTTCGTTTTCCAAATAAACGCCGCGAAAATCCGGATTTTCAGACGCAATTATATCCTGCCAGCTTCTTGAATCTGGAAGCGTGTGTGATTTTTTCCCAATAGCCATGGATTGTTTATTTCTCCCGCTTCAAAAGAAATTCCGCCAGCGCTTCGAGCGCAATGGCTTTGCCTTTGAAAATTTTCAGCGCGGCAAACGCCTTGGCCGTCAGTTGCGCCGCGATCTGCCGCGATTTTTCCAGCCCGACAATCGCCGGGTAGGTCGCCTTTTGCACGGCCACGTCCTTGCCCGCCGTCTTGCCGAGCTGCTCACTGGTCTGCGTCACGTCGAGGATGTCGTCAATCACCTGAAACGCGAGGCCGACGTGGTAGCCGAAGTCGGTCAGCGCGGCGAGCTGCGCGGGTGTGCAGTTCGCGCTCATGCCGCCGAGCCGCACGGAACAGCACAGCAGCGCGGAGGTCTTGCGCTCGTGGATGAATTTCAGTTCGGCGATGGAAAGTTTTTTGCCTTCGCCTTCCAAATCCGCCACCTGCCCGGCGACGAGCTGCAACGAGCCGGACGCTTTTGCGATTTCCAAAATAATTTTGTCGTGCGGATAGCGCGGGAATTTTTTGCATTGCGCGGCGATCTCGAACGCCTGCGTCAACAGCGCGTCGCCCGCGAGCACGGCGATGCCTTCGCCGAAAACTTTGTGGTTGGTCGGCTTGCCCCGGCGGAAATCGTCGTTGTCCATCGCGGGCAGATCGTCGTGGATGAGCGAGTAAGTGTGAATGCACTCCACGGCGCACGCGAGCGGCATGGCGGCCGCGTCGCTGCCACCACACGCTTCGGCGGCGGCCAAGAGCAAAGCCGGGCGCATTCTTTTTCCGCCGGCAAAGAGCGAGTATCGCATCGCCTTGTGGATCGTGGCAGGCTTGGTTTTTTCCGACGGCAGGAATTTATCGAGCGCGGCATTGGCGGTTTCGGTGCGCGTGGCGAGGAATTGGTTCAGATCGAATTGTTTTGATGCGGGCATAAAATTATTTTCAGAAAATGCCCGAAAGCAGAGCAAGTTTGAAGGGAATTTTTGTTATTGCCTTCGAGTGGGCAGCCGTTAAGCTACGCGGCTCGATTTGATTTGAAAAAACATGAACGCTGAACTCTGCAAACGCGCCGCTGAAAAAGTCGGCAACCCGAATGTCCTCGTCAACATCGTCTCGCGCCGCGTGCGCCAGTTGAATTCCGGCGGCGGCGGCTTGAGCCGTCCGCTGATTGACAACGTGGGCCACCTCGGCGCGGCGGACATCGCGTTGCGCGAGATCATCGAGGAAAAAATCGGCTGGAAAATGCCGGAGATCGTCGCCCTGACCCGCCCGGTGGCCAAGAAACGCAAGAAGCGGTAAAAAGCGAATGAAGAATTAAGAAATGATTCATTCTGCCCTCCAGCACTTCTGATTTGTTAAATTTTTCTCCTTCATGCTTGGCGTGAAGGAGATTTTTGTTTCTACATTCTTCCTTCTTCATTCTACATTTGTTTTTATATGGCCGACATCGTGACCAACCACAAAGCCCGGCGCGATTATCACATCCTCGAGACATTCGAGGCGGGTATCGTGCTGCACGGCACGGAGGTCAAGTCGTTGCGCGCGGGCAACGGTCAGATCGCCGACGCCTTCGCGCGCATCGAGAAGAACGAGGCGTGGATTTACAACGTCCACATTGACGAATACTCGCATGGCAACTTGCAGAATCACGCACCCAAAGCGCCGCGCAAATTGCTTCTGAACAAATCGGAAATCAGAAAACTTTTTGAACTCGCCTCGGTCAAGGGCAACACGCTCGTGCCGCTGTCGTTCTACTGGAAAAATGGCAAAGTGAAAGTCGCGCTTGGCGTCGGCAAGGGCAAGGTGGAATATGACCGGCGCGATGACATCAAGAAACGCGAGTCCGACCGCGAACTCAAGCGCGCGACGATGAATTGGAAGAAAGGGAAATAAGTCGTTAAAATGTTGAATCGTTGAATTGGATTTGCAACGCTTGCCATGCTAAATCAATTCAAATAATCTGCGGTAAATTCAGCGGAAGGAAATTCTATGAAAGCAAATCAATTGGCAGCACTCGTTTTGCGACTGCTTGGAATTTATTGCCTTGTCCAAGTCATTCCCGTGGCGTCCATATTTACCAGCGTAATTTTTTCTGCATTAAACGGCGCGAATGGTTCTGCTTCAATGGCAATTTTGGCTGCCTTATTTTTGATTTCACCAATTGTCATTGGTGTTTTACTGATTATTCGTTCTGTGCCTTGGGGCGAAAAATTGATCTCAAAAGATGCAGGCGACGGAAATATTTCAGCGGTTTCATTTGAGCAAGTTCAGATGCTCGCATTTGCAGTCACGGGCATTCTTATATTTGCTGGCGCATTGCCGCAACTATTCAACAGCGTTTTTAACTTATTGCATTTGTTGTCGTCTGAAAATTCACGGAACACTGATCCGATTCACAACAATCCGTATCTAATTGAATATGCCATTGGAACGCTCTTGAAAACCGCGCTCGGTCTGTGGCTATTTTTCGGAGCGTGTGGATTTGCAAACTTCTGGCGTTCACTGAAAAATTTCGGGACGCCGAAGCCGCCGGAAAATTAAAAATCGTTGAACCGGAAATCCGATTCAACGATTTAACAATTCAACAAATTACAATTACGCCTTCTTGGCTACGTCGCCTTTTTCCAGGTGCGTTTCGGCGCCTTGGTGACGAGGCCGTTTTTGAGCGCGCTGGCCGCGACTCGGATGTAGCGGACTTCGCCGCTGGGCAGCAAAGCCTTCACGCGCTGCAAATTCACATGGAACTTGCGCTTGGTGATCGCGGTGATGTGCGTGCCGATGCCGCCGGTTTTCTTGGCCTTACCCGAGCGCCAGATGATGCTGCCCTTCATCGGGCGTTTGCCGGTCAATTCACAGATGCGTGCCATAAAATTCTTTAGTTAAGAGCCGCGAAGAATAGCAGCGAATCCGCCCATGACAAGTTCTTTTTCGGAGAAATTCTGTGCGTGCCTTTGCCGCGCGCCGAACGTATCTTCTTTGTTCGATTTTATGGCCACACTAAAACCTTTTGCCGCCCTGCGACCGAAACCTGAACTCGCCGTCCAAATCTGCGAACTGCCTTACGACGTGATGTCGTCGGACGAAGCGCGCCAGATGGCCGCCGGAAATCCGTTAAGTTTTTTGCACGTCAGTAAACCGGAAATTGATCTGCCGTCCGGCACGGACATTTACTCGCCGGAAGTTTATGCGAAAGGCGCGGAGAATTTTCAGAAACTCATTTCGCAAGGCGCGTTGAGGCAGGACGACAAGCCGAATTTTTATCTGTATCGGCAAATCATGGGCAAGCACGCGCAAATCGGCCTCGTCGCGGCGGCGAGTTGCGAGGAATATCTGGCGAACATCATCAAGAAGCACGAGTTCACGCGCCCTGACAAGGAAGACGACCGCGTGCGGCATATCGAGGCTTTGAACTCGCAGACTGGCCCGGTTTTTTTGACCTACAAAGCCGTGGGCGCGCTGGATGAATTTGTGGCGAAGAAAATTTCCGAGACGCCTGCGGTTGATTTCACCGGCAAAGACGGCGTGCGCCATTCGTCGTGGAATATTTCAGACCCGCTGGACATTTTATTCATCGAAACGCAATTCGCGCAGATTCCGTTTCTCTACATCGCGGACGGGCATCATCGCAGCGCGGCGGCGGCGCGGGTTTTTCTATCACGCAAAGGCGCGGGTCACAGCGGACAATTTCTCACGGTCATTTTCCCGCATAATCAAATGCAGATTTTGCCTTACAACCGCGTGCTGAAAGATTTGAACGGACTCACGCCGGCTGAGCTGCTGAAAAAACTGGAGGAGGTTTTCCACATCATCCGCATGGGCATGCCCACGCCCGCGCGCAAGCACGAGCTGGGACTTTTCATGGACCGTCGCTGGCACACGCTTACGTTCAAACCGAAATTGGCCGCCAGCAATGATCCGATTGAAAAACTCGACGTGACGCTGCTGCAAAAATTGGTTCTCTCGCCGCTATTCGGCATTGATGACCCGCGCACGAGCAAAAAAATCAATTTTGTCGGCGGCATCCGGGGCACGGTGGAATTGGAAAAGCTCGTGAACAGCGGCGAATACGCCTGCGCGTTCTCGATGTTCCCGACGAGCATCGAGGATTTGATGAGCATCGCCGACGCGGGCGGAATCATGCCGCCCAAAAGCACGTGGTTCGAGCCGAAGCTGCGCGACGCGATGTTTTGCAACATGATTTGAAGCGGAAAACAACCACGGATGGACACGGATTTAGACGGATAGATGCTGAAAAATGAATTTCAAAAATCTGTGTAAATCCGTGTTTATCCGTGGTTAAAATCAAATTCATTTTGCATTCGACACCGGGCGTTTGAAATTCAACATTGGCGCGTGGCCAAAGACAGACTCCAACGCGGATTGCGCGCGACCTTTTTAGGAATCGCGGTTAATCTCATTTTGGGCACGGCGAAATTTCTCGCGGGAATCTTCGGCCATTCGCACGCGCTCATCGCGGATGCGACGGAATCTTTTGCGGATATTTTCAATTCACTCGTCATCTGGCGCGGCATCGTCGTTGCCGCCGCACCGCCTGATAAAGAACATCCTTACGGCCACAGCAAAGCCGAGCCGCTTGCGGCAGCATTTGGCGCGGTGATGCTTTTGGCGGCGGCACTTTGGATTGCCGGGAAAGCGGCGTTTGACATTTACGAATTTTTAAATCCGCAAAGTTTTGATTTTCATCGCGAGCCGCTGCGCGCGTTCACGCTCATCGTTTTGGTCGTCGTCATCGCCGTCAAGGAAGGGCTGTTCCGTTTTGTCATCGGCGAAGGCGACGCGACGGACAATTCCGCCGTGAAAACAGATGCGTGGCATCATCGCAGCGACGCGATCACGTCGGCGGGCGCGTTCATCGGCATCAGCATCGCGCTGGTCGGCGGCGAAAAATATTCCTGGGCGGACGACGCGGCGGCGATTTTTTGCGCCATCATCATCGGCTTGAATGGCTGGCTGTTACTGCGCGCGCCGTTGAGCGAATTGATGGACGAGGCGCCCGATCCCAAAATCGTGGAGCAGATCCGGCAGATCGCGGGGGCCATTTCCGGCGTGGCGCGCGTGGAAAAATGTTTTGTGCGGAAGGCCGGGCATCTTTTTTTTGTAGAGATGCACGTGGAGGTGGACCCGCAGATGACCGTGCTGCGCTCGCACGAGATCGCGCACGACGTGAAGGATAAAATCCGCGAAACGATGCCTGCCGTCAGCGACGTGCTGGTTCACATCGAGCCGCTGAACATTCCGGCGCAGCGGAAGTGAAAAAGTTTTGACACGGATTGAATTCGTGTCTGAAGAACGCGGGACAAAATATTTTCTAAAATAAAGTCGCCAACATGACAAAACCGCCTGAATACGATCAATACATAAATTCCGCACAATGGCGGAACATTTCTGCTTTGATGAAGAGAATAGCGGGTAACAAATGTGGGCATTGCGGGCGTAGCTCATCGAAACTTGAAGTTCACCATTTAACATATGAACGGTTCGGACGTGAACGTATGAACGATTTGGTGGTTTTATGTGAATCTTGTCATGAAGTTGCAGATGAAAAACGTGTCTCTGAACGCAAGCAACGTGGCAGGAGAGCGCGTGACAATGCTGGATACAATACTTACATGACGAAAAAATACGGCGAGGGATTTGATTCTTACTATCATGGACATGAAGAATTTTCCGAATGGTTAGAAAAGAAAAATGAAGAAGGCGGTTAGTTGCGCGTTTTTTGTTTGATTTAACCTCATTTGCTGTCGCACAGACCTTGCACTTCATCTTGACGCCGCCGCGCAGCAGTTTATTTTCGGCGCATGAGAAAGATTTCGCTTTGGCTTTTTATTTTCGTTTTCATGGCTTCGCTCGCGCGCGCGCAGGACGCCGCGACGCAGCAGCAGATTGACAAGCTTTACGGCCAGATGCAGGACTTGATCGAGGCGCAGGCCGCGCAGGGCAAACGCATCGAGGTGCTGGAAAAACAGGTCAGCGATCTGGGCGACAAGCTGAACCAGCCCGCCGCCACAGGCGACACCGCGAGCGCGGACGATTTGAAAAAGCTCGCCGCGCAGGTGCAGGAAATTGACAAGAAACGTCAGGCCGACAACGATTTGATTTTGAAGCAAATCGAGAAGCTCGGCAAAGTCAGCGGTGTTTCGACGGGACATAAATCTTCTCCGGCGATTTCAACCACGACTTCGACGGACCCTTCAACTCCCGGCGCAAGCGGCCCGCAAAAAGGTTACGATTACACGATCGCGGCGAACGACACGGTTTCGGCCATCGCCAAGGCGTATCGCGCGCAAGGCGTGAAGGTGACGACGGAGCAGATTCTGGCGGCGAATCCGGGCTTGAATCCGAACAGTCTGGTCGTCGGGAAAAAGATTTTCATTCCTGATCCGAACGCGAAGTGATTTTTCGACGGCAAATTATTTGACTTTGAAGTGAATCAGCAACACACCCGCTGCGGCGATGAGGCAATAGAAGCCGAAGAATTTCCAGCGTCCGCCTTCGAGCCAGCGTGACAGCCATTTTAACGCGAGCAGTCCGGCGATAAAGCTGAAAACCATGCCAACGAGTCCCGGCACGAAAAGATGCAGAGCGGAACCTTGGCCGCTCAATGAGTGACTTTTGACGAGGCGAAGCGCTTCTTTGGCGATAATCGGCGGCGTTAAAACGACGGCGAGCGCGAAACTGAATTCCTCCAGCTTCTGTTTGGGCAAACCGAGAATCAATCCCGTCGAGATTGTCGAGCCGGAACGCGAGAAACCGCGAAACGGCAGGCAAAGTCCCTGCACGATGCCGATCCAGAAAGAATGTTGCGGCTGAATTTCCGAATGGCGCGGTTTTTTTTGTTCGTGAAGGCCGGCGTAAATAATCAAAATGCCCACCGCCGCCAGCGCGCCGGCGATCAACGGCAGGTTGGAAAATAAATTTTCGATTTCCGCGTGTTCAACGCCGCGCATAAAAACTTTTTCGATAAGAATTTTCAGTCCGTAACCGACGATGCCGGTGCAAATTGTCGCGAGAATGATCTGGATGGCAAACCATTGAAGTTGCGATGCCGAGGCGAAGTAATCACGCTTCCAGCCGTTCCAGAAATAAACGATCACCGCGAACATCGTGCCGGTGTGCAGCATCACGAGAAGCATCGTCATTTCGGGACTGGACGGATCGAGTCCCATGAGTTTTTCCGCCGCGATGACGTGTGCGGAACTCGACACGGGCAATAATTCGCAGGCGCCTTGGATCAACGCCAGAATGAGGATTTGAAAATAGTTCAACATAATCGGGGAAAATTTAACTGCGAATCATTTGGCGCAAAAGCAACTGGCGCGTCAGCCTTGTTTATTTTTTTCTGGTCCAGAAAGGCCGGTTTTCCTCGGCGAGCTGCTTGACCTTGAGCTGGCCGAGAATGGAGTGCCATGCAATGTAAATTTTGTGCCACTGGCTTTCAAGGCCGCGCAACGCGCCTTCGGTCATCTCGCTCAAATAGCGCAGCGACGGGGCGTTGCCGACGAGCGAGTGGATTTCCTCGCGCGTGGGCGAGGCGATCTCGACGGTGGCAAAAATCGTCTCGAGTTCCTGCACAATGACGCTTTTGATCTCCAGGAAATGATTTTCGTCCGCCGGCCCGAATTTTTTGGCGCGCGCGACATTGACGAAATGGTTGAACTGTTTCCAGCACTCGATATGGGTCTCGATCTGGCTGACGAGTTGGTTGAGTTGTTTGGCGGTCATAGGCGTTTCAGGTTGTCGAGTGCGCGGTTTGCGGGAAAAGGAAAATGATGGCGCCGCCGCGCAGTTCGCGGGCGGTGATGCGGAGGCTGCCGAAATTGACGCTGACTTCGGCGAGCGGCATCTCGGCGGTGCGGGCTTCGCGAAACAAAACAAGAACGTCCTTTCCGATCTCATGGAGCAACGCCTTTGGATAGTTGGAAGAAACGGTGGTGGTGACAATCTGGCCGTCGCGGTCAACGGTCATGCTGCCCAGCGGCAGTTGCCGGACGCCGGCGCGCGCACGGAAAAGCTGTGAAATTTTTTTTAAGAATCCCATGACGCGACGAGTTTTTTACTTTGTTCAAGTAGTTGGCTGGCGTCGGCGGCGGGCGGCCAGCCGATGAGGAATGATTTGTCGTCGCGCGACAGGACGAGCAGTTGCTTTTCCAGATTATGCCCGGTGACGTGCAGAAGCGGGCCGGCCTCGATTTTTTCGCCGAGCTGCCGGGCGACTTCCGTCGCGCGGCGCGTCCAGGCGGCGAGCTGGTCGGTGGATTGCGTGCCGAGGGCTTCGGTTTCGCCCTGGCCTGCGGGCGGGACGGAGATGACAAATTCCGCGCCTTCGCGCGCCAGCAGCGAGAGTTTCCAAGTCAGTTTGCGGTGGCTGGCGTCAAAAAATTGAGTTTCGCTGGAGGGATTCGCGATCTCGTCCATCGCCTGCGCGGATTCGAGGAGCAGGGCGTTGATGGGTTTGGTAATGGTGCGTTCGCGTCCGGGTTCGGGGGGCAGATTTTCGAATGTGCCGGATTTCCACGCGAGAATCCGTCGGAACGCCACTTCGCCGCGCGCGCCCTCGGCCTCGGCGTCAATCAATTCACCTTCCAGCAACCATAATTTCGCGACGAGCGGTCCGCGCGTGACCCGCAGGACGGTCGAACTGCGCGAAAGACATTCCATCTGGATGATGTCCATGAGGCCTTTGCTTTGGATGCCGCGAAAGCCGCCGTCCGCCGTCGTTCCCAAAAGCGATTCGAGGCAGTCCATGAACATTTTGGAGTTCCGCTGCATATCGGTTTTGAGCCAGAACAAATCCACGCCTAGCGCATAAGCGCGCGAACGAAATTCTTCATCCTCCAGTCCGCTCAAAACGACGGTGCGCAGTTCGGGAAATCTCCGGCGCACAACGGAAAGCACCTGTAATCCGTCCATGCGCGGCATCTTCAGATCGCAGATTAAAAGGCGGAACGGTTCGGAGTCCAGCATCCCCAGCGCGCGCGCGCTCGACGTGGCGGTGCGGATTTCCGGCTTGCTCGGCAGCTGTGCGAAAATCTCGCGGCACAGGTCAAGCCAGTCTGCGTCGTCGTCCAAAATCAGGATTTTATGAGGTGTGTCCATTCCAGTCGGGTCAATCGCTAATGCCTAATCCAAGTCAATTCAAGTGCGAAAAACATTTCTTTTCAACAGCAATCGCTGTTCCGAACCAAAATTGCCGCCATAATAAAATTTCAGGCCGCAATCGGGACAGACATACCGCCTGCCAGTCCAATGATGAGACAACTTTTGCGCCTGATAAATGGAAATAAAAAAATGCACGGCTAAATCACATCGAAATCGGACAAAAACGAACCGTGGCGCGGTTTCTGCTAAAATCGCGGTGAGACCGGCCAAGTGGGCGGGTTATCAACAAAACATGAGTGTCGTGAAAATAAAATTTGCCGGTTTGTTGCGAGGCCTGTTCCGTCGTTTCTCCGACGAGGAAGAAACAACCGTGATGACGAAACCCGTCCACCCCGCCCCCATCGCGCCCTCAACTCCTATTCCCATGTCGTCTGAACCACCGTCAACTTCTGTCCCGCCGACGGTTGTGGCAAATCCCGACGAAATCCAACTGCCCTTGCAACCGGTCCTGGCAACTTTGCCGATGGAATTGCGCGCCAAGATCATGGGCGCAAACACGACGGGCATGACAATCTCGATTCCCGTCGAAAAAGCCCTCGCGCAACTGGCGACCGGCTCGGTCAAAATTTCCTTTGGCGAACTGCGCCAGCTCGCGCCGGGAGTTTTCGCCAATTCCGGCGGCGAACACGACGCCAAAATGGTTGCGCTGCCGCTGAACCAGATTCTCGCGCAACTCAACCCCACATTGCTGTCACGCCGCGCCGCGAAAAAGCACGTTGAAATTTCCGACGACATCACCAGCCCGTTTGACGCGCGCGGGCAGGGATTGAAAATTTCCACCGAGCAGATGAAAGCGACGCCAAAAGCGCCGACGCCTGAACCGGTGCCATTGTCACGGTTCACCCCGACTTTTTCGGAAGCGCCCGCCCAACCGCAGCCCGTCGTGCCGCCACCGGCATTTACGCCCCGCTGGACAATGTCATCATCCGGTGGTGAAACTGCTCCGCGCAACGGCAATGGCTCCAACGGCAACGGCGCGTCCAAGGCCCCATACATTTCAGCTGCGCCTGTTCCCAGTGCATCCGCCGCACCAATTCCTCCAACGACGGTTTTGCCGGGGCAGCCGCAGCCGACGATTTCCGCGCCGCTGGCCGGGCTTTCCGAACATTGGCCGGAAGCATTGAAGACGGAAATCGAACTGTTGGATTTGAACGGCGCGCAGGTCGCCTTGCCTGTTCATCTGGTTGAACCGGCGTTGAAACGTGGCCGCGTGATTTTCTCATGGCGTGATTTGCGTTCGTGGATAAAATCGGCGGCAGTGGCGGTGTCCGTCCATGACGGCATCGAACTGGAATTGCCGCTGAAAGTCCTTGCACCGCTGTTTTTTTCGCTTCAAAAAAACGGCGCCGCCCAGCGGAAAGTTTCCGTCTCGGAAGAAATTCCCAATCTGTTCTTCGGTTTTCCGCAGGCTCAACCAGCCAGCGCATCACCAACGCCCGTGCCTTCAGCGGTTGCCGCCGCCATTCCGCCACTGCCGGACACGAATTTCTTTCTGCGCGCCAACCAGCCGCAGACGACCGATTCCGAATTCAAGCGCAAGGGTGGCACAGATTTTTCATCGCGCGCCGCGACTCCGGCGGACATTGTTGCCCGTGCGATGGAACTGCCCGGCGTGGCCGGCGCAGTCATCGCGCTGCCGGATGGTTTGAAAGTGGCAAGCCAGATTCCTCCTGATTTGAACGGCGACACGCTCGCCGGCTTTCTCCCGCAGATTTTCGCGCGCGTGAACCAATGCTCGCGCGAACTGCGCATGGGCGACATGAACAATTTGAGTTTCACCGTCGGCAGCATTCCCTGGAAAATTTTCCGCGTGAACGCCGTTTATTTCGCTGCGTTCGGGCGTGCGAATGAAATGCTCCCGGGCGCGCCGCTGGCCGCATTGGCCACTGAACTCGACCGCAAAAAACAATAATCATTTTATGGCCATCATCAATCAAGCTACCAAAGAGTTGCAGGTGAAGATCGTCTATTACGGCCCGGCAATGGGCGGCAAGACGACGAACCTCGTGCAAGTCCACGACCACGTCCAGACCAACGCCGGCAACAAAGGCAAACTCGTCTCGCTCGCAACGAGTTCCGACCGCACTTTATTTTTCGATTTTCTGCCGATCGAAGCGATGACGATCAAGGGCTTCAAGACGAAATTCCAACTTTACACCGTTCCCGGCCAGGTGATTTACAACACCACGCGGCAGCTCGTGCTGCGCGGCGTGGACGGCATCGTGTTCGTCGCTGATTCGCAATATGAAAAAATGCCGGAGAACGTCGAGGCGTTTCAAAACCTGATGGACAATTTGAAAACTTTGAAGCTCGACATCGGCGAAATCCCCTACGTTCTGCAATACAACAAGCGCGATTTGCCGAATGCCGCGCCGGTGGAATATATGGATTTCCTGCTCAACAACCGCGACGTGCAGGTGCCGTCGTTTTCCGCGAGCGCGCACAAATGCGAGGGCGTGTTCGAGACGCTGAACATGATCACGCGGATGTTGCTGAACAAATATATCAACCAAAGCGTCCCGCAATACGCATGACATGGCCACTCTCCCACAACTCATCGAAGACGATATCGGGCGGCTCGACGAAGCGCTCCACGAGTTCATCACTGCTGCGGACGCAACAGCGGCGCTGGTCATCGACAAGGGCGGCTTTCTCATCACGCATCAGGGCGATTCGCGTGACTTCGATCTGACCACCATCGCCGCACTTTCGTCCGGCGCGTTCATGGCCAACCAGACCATCGCCGGTTTGGTGAACGAAACGAACTTCAACAGCATTTACCAGCAGGGCGAAAAATTCAGCCTCTTCGTCATCAACATTGACGACAATTGCATGCTCGTCGTGATCTTCAAATCCCAGACTGGCGTTGGCGTGGTGAAATATTATGCCGCCACCGCCGTCAAACGCATCGCCTGCCAGTTGTCCATCGCGCAGGAACGCGCGCCGGGCGCAGGCTTCGATTTGTCCGTCCTCAACGTCGCCGATAGCGAAAGCGTCTTCCGAAAAAAATAATTACTTCCAAACGTCCAATTCAAGGAGTTCTTGCGTCGCAATCTTTGCCCAGCCGCGATTGGCTTTTGGGCTGGCCGGGCTTGGATGCAAAATTTGTCCGACTTTGATTTTCAAATCCTTCGCGACAATTTCCGCGCGCATTTTAGCCCACGCGCCGACGCCGATCAACCATTCCGGTTCGAGAATTTCCAACGTGCGGCGCAAATGTTCGTCGCAGATTTTCAGCAATGGATTTTTTTCCGACGGCGGCAATTTGTTCGGCGTGAAATTCGCTCCGCTTTTTTCCACGAACGCCAGCGGACAATAATTGGCGACGAAATGCTCTTTGAAAAAATTCTGCGGCGAACCAAATCGTTCCGCGAACAATCCCCACAATCTGCGTCCGCTCACTTCTGAATTGGGACAATCAAAGCCGAGCACGGGACGTTTTGGATTGTAATGTTCCGGTTTTCCAATCTTCGCAGCAATCCCCATCCAGTCGCGCACCGCCGCGATTTCGCCGAACGGAATTCCCGTTTGCACCATGCCGAACGGCCCCGGATTCATGCCGATGAAAACTACATGCTTTTTGCCGTCGCCGAATTTGCGCAAATATTTTTCATGCGCCGCCCACGCGTAATCAAGCGGATTATAAATGTGCGTGACCGGCGGCTTGAATTTCAAACGGTCAACCTGCGCGCAAAGTTCGCGCGCGGCGGCGATGAGTTGTTTGCTTTCTTTCACGCGGAATTGTCTGACGAAAATTTTTGAAATCAAGCGCGGGTGCTGAAATGAAAAGCCCTCCCTGTCAAATGCGACGAGGAGGGCTTGAGTCAAATACTTGTGAAACCCGGCTTTTAGTGGTGCGGAACGAACTTCACTGCGTCCGCGAGCACGTTGCCGTCAGCCCCGTTGCTGTTGAGGGAGACGTTGCCCCCATTGCCAGCCGCAAAATTGAAAGTTCCAAGCAGGTTCCATTTGCCGCTGTTGGTTTGAAGGTTAACCAAGATTGTCTTTTCGCCATCATCAGACTTGACGGTGAATGGTGCTTTGGTGGCGTGGTCCGAATTCGGATCATCGCCATGCCATTCATACACGTCATACGCGCCGGCGTTCTTGATGTCGGGTGTCCATGTGGCGGTGTTGGCGGGATCGGTGTTTAAGGTGCCGCTGGCATACGCGGAGCCGTCCTTGAAGTCATTGCCGCCGGCACCCGATGTCCAACTGCCTTCTGACTTAAAGCTGGGGTCGCCGTTGTCTATGATGATTTCATCGGCGGAAGATGAAGCAGCAACCGGCGCAGCCACGGCAGCGGGCACCGCAGGAGCAGCCGGTGCAGGCATTGCAGCCGGCTCGGCAGGAGCAACGGGCGCAGTCATCGGTGTGGTCATGCCAGCCTCGGGCTTGGATGTTTGTGTGCTCTGGCAGGCAGTCAGCAACACGGACAGCGACATTGCGGCTAAATATAATTTGAGTTTCATGGCGTCGTTCCTTTTATTTTTAAGTTTTGGCTTGTTGGTAGTCGGGGAAAAATGCCCAACGCGTGCCATGCTGTCAATTGGCTTTTTTGCCCATTTTCCATGATTGTTTTCGGAAATAAATTTTGCCACAGATTGAACATGGTTGAAACACGGCTGGAAAGCGCCGTAGGCGCGAAATATCTGTAAAACAGCAATTCACAAAATGAAAAAGCCCCGTCAGGGGCGGCATATTCGGAAGATGGCGTTCCTGCGGTGCTGCCGAAAATAGCCCAGCCATTTATGGCTGGGTTATGCGTCATACAAAATGAAAAGTCCCGGAGGGACGGCAGAATGAGTCTTTCGTCCCTGACGGGACTTGAAATTTGGGCGGACGAAAACCCACGGTTAAAACCGTGGACTATTTTCAAAAAATCTTTTCCGCCGGCGCGGCGATGCCGATGCGATGGATGAGGTCGGTGGGCATAATATAGATTTCCTGAATTTTTCCACTCAACTCGCAAATTGATTGAGACAGTTCGTAAAAGTCTCTTCTCAAGAGTAAATTTGAGCGGATGAAGTTTGCAATTTTTGGACTGTTCTCCATTTCTTCACGAGCCTCCGACTTCTGAACCATCAAAGGCGGAAGATTCAAATTTGGAGGATTGTGAACTCGCAGCATAACGTGTTTAGCTAATGATTAATTGAAGGCGCGTTCTACAGCCAGTTTTATTTCTTCCCATGCACCTTCGCCGCGACTTTCAGGCGCAGCGCGTTGAGTCGGATGAAGCCGGTGGCGTCGTCCTGGTTGTAGGCCTTGGTCGGGTCGGCTTCCATCGTGGCCGGGTTTGGGTTCATGCTTGCTCCAATCGTTTCTGCCAGAGTTTGGTCAGTGGCGTCCAGTCCAATCTGTCGGCGGCTTCCAATGCCTGAATGTAATTCTTGCGGGTGGTGTCGTTCTCTGGAGCAAGTTCGACGGGAGGCAATTCCTGTCGGCGCAAAATTTCGGCGAGCAGCAGACGGGTGGCGCGTCCGTTGAAATCAGGGAACGGATGAATGAACAGGATGCGTCCTTCGGCAAAGGCGAGCGTTTCCAGCAGCAGCGATTCTTTTCCGATGGACAATTCGGTCAGCCGCACATTCAAATCGGCAAAGTAATCGCGGACAAGCAGCGGGACTTGATGCGGAAGCGGCGGTGAGTGCTGGCCGACTTTGATTTCGGTTGCGCGAAACTTTCCCGTCCAATCGGGCGTGAGATCGCCGCAGATATTTTTGTGGAGGTCAAGCAGGAGGGATTCGTCCAGCGGGCGCGCAGCAAAAATGCCGTCCTCAATGTCTTGCAACACCCGCAAGACGCGCTCGGCCAGCAGCGGCGCGAGTTGCGAATAGGACAAAATCCCGCGCGTCGTTTCTACGAAGCGCGTGGCGTGCGGCGGTTGTGTAGAGTCTTCAGCCATTCAAAATCCACCGGTTCGCCTTCAAACGCCATGCTCGCCGCGACCTGGTGCGGCACATCCGCCCAGCGACGAGCTTTGCGCTCCGCTGGTTTCAGTTTTCGCCAATCAGCAATTTTCTTCTGCCAAGTCATGTTTGTAATCTACACGAACCACCGTGTTGCGCAAAGGTTCACTTTTTCTTTCCATGCACCTTGGCCGCGACTTTCAGGCGTAGCGCATTGAGCCGGATGAAGCCAGTGGCGTCGTCCTGATTGTAGGCTTTCGTCGGGTCGGCTTCCATCGTGGCGATGTGCGGATTGTAGAGGCTCACCTTACTCTTGCGTCCGCTGACCATGATGTTGCCTTTGTAGAGTTTCACGCGCACCGTGCCGGTCACGTTCTTCTGGCTCTCGGTCACGTAGGCCTGCAACGCGAGGCGTTCGGGCGCATACCAAAAGCCGTTGTAGACCAACTCGGCATATTTCGGGATGAGCGCGTCGCGCTGGTGCATGACTTCGCGATCCATCGTGAGGCTTTCCATCTGCCGATGCGCAAAATGCAGAATCGCGCCGCCGGGCGTTTCATAAACGCCGCGCGATTTCATGCCGACGAACCGGTTCTCCACCATGTCCACGCGCCCGACGCCGTGTTTGCCGCCGAGTTTGTTCAACGTCTTCATCACGCCGAGCGGAGAAAGTTTTTTGCCGTTCACCGCGACGCAATTGCCTTTGACGAAATCGAGCGTGACGAATTCCGGCTTGTCCGGCGCATCTTCGGGAAAAACGGAGAGCGTCGTGAAATAATTTTTGTTCTTCGGGTCGAACGAATCGAACCACGGGTCTTCGAGAATCCCGGCCTCGTAGGAAATATGCAGAAGATTCCGATCCATCGAGAATGATTTCTTCGCGCTGGCCTGCACGGGGATATTGTGCTTGGCGCAGTAATCAATCATCTCCTGCCGTCCGGGAAATTCGTTGCGATAGCGTTCGTCGCGCCACGGAGCAATGACTTGCAAATCCGGCGCGAGCGCGGCGGCGGTGAGTTCGAAGCGGACTTGGTCGTTTCCTTTGCCGGTCGCACCGTGCGCGATGGCATCGGCCTTTTCTTTCTTCGCGATCTCGACCATGCGCTTGGCGATGAGCGGACGCGCAATGGACGTGCCGAGAAAATACTGGCCTTCATAAATCGCACCCGCGTGAATCATCGGATAAATAAAATCGCGGGCGAATTCTTCCTGCAAATCGTCAATGTAGATTTTGGACGCGCCGGTCTTGATGGCTTTGGCTTCGAGGCCGTCGAGTTCCTCTTCCTGCCCGATGTCGGCGCAGAAGCCGATCATCTCGGCGTTGTATTTTTCCTTGATCCAGGACATCAGCACCGAGGTGTCGAGTCCGCCGGAGTAAGCTAAAACAATTTTCATCGCAGAATTAAACCGTCAAGCCGCCAAGAACGCAAAGGGGAAATGAATTGCCGGAATAAATTTACGGCAAACCCTGGTCCCAATTCGTCATGGTCGTGTAATTGAAAGTCATCTCGCCCGGATTATACATTTTATACCACTTGGAATGGCCGTCGGCGAACATGACGTTCTGGCCTTTGCTGTGGATTTGCCAGGCTTCCGTGTTGTCAGGGTCGGCCGCGCCGCCGATGCAATTCTGCACATAATCATCCTTGTCTGCGTCGTCCTGATAGAATGTCAAAGTCCCGCTTTCGCTTTCAATTCCCGCCGTGTCGCCGCTCAAAACATAAGCCGATGGAAATAAAATCGAAGCGCTTTTGGCTGCGGTGAACTGCTCGTCGCCGGCAATATACGCCGCCCGCACACCATTGAAATAATTGAACGGTCCTTGCAGATCCGCCGCCAATTGCACGTTGCCGGGACACCGATACACATTCGTATTGCCGACGTAGGAAAAAATCTGCTCCATCCAACTGGGTTTTGAAGAACCAGACGGCGGTCCGAGGGGATCAATCTGCCCCCACGGGATGCGGGAACCGGATTCGGGATACAACTCGTCGTTGTCATCCGCGAACATTCTCATGCCGAGGCCGATCTGGTGCAGGTTGGAGTTGCAACTGGTAGTCCATGCCTTCTGCTTGGCCGATGACAATGCCGGCAACAGCAACGCCGCCAGAATCGCGATGATGGCGATGACCACCAGCAGTTCGATCAAGGTGAACCCGGCGCGGCCCGATTTGTTTTGCATGCAATGTTTCCTTGGGCGATGGCAAACAAACGGTCGTCGCCACCCGCCATTGGCAACGCGGAAAAATTTCCAGCGCCTAATTGGTGACGGCGTTGGTGCTGCTGCCCGCGCTGTCCGGGTTCGCAGTCTTTTTCTTTTTCTTTTCACCGGCGGCTTTCGCGCCGAAGCTGACGGTCGTGGCGCTCAATTTTCCGTCCACGCCCTTCTTGTAAGCGCCGCCGGCCATTTCGCCAACCACGCCATCGGCCAAAACCGCCGGCTGGCCGTCCTTGGTGATCTTGGTTTCCGAAGTGATTTCAAAGGTGCGTTCGCCGACGGTCAGCGTCATGGCGTTCGTGTCAATCGCGCTCAATTTTCCATGAAACGGCACCGTGTCATGTTTCTTGTGCTTGACCGGCGCGGCGGAATCGGACGCCGCCGGGGCGTTGGTGGCATCTTGTGCGCGCGTGACCGTGGGCGAGGCGACAATCGCCGCCGCAAACAAACTCAAGGCCGTGATTTTCAGGATCGTTCTCTTCATTTCGATTTAATGGTTGATGGGTTCAGTTTGAAAGACGCGGAAGGATAAAAATTGGTTTCGCTAAATTCAATAAATTTCACCACGCGCCCTCGGTGAGCAGTTCAGCGATGTTCCGCGCCAGATCTTCCGCGAGCAACGGCGCGGCCTGCCGTTCAGACGACGCCAGATCCGTGCCGACATTCACCAGCGCATAACCCGTCACATCCTTGTCGAGCAAAACCTTGCCCGTCGCGCGTTCGCGCGCGACGACGTGCGCGGTGATGTTGACGCGATAATTCTGCGCGGTCGAAACATCGCTGTTCAGAAAACTCAACCCCTGGCGATGATAATGCGTGATGACGCCGGTGATGACGACATCGCCGTCGCCGCGCGTGTCGAGATGATAAGTGCCGTCCGTCTGCAACCGTTCGCGCAACGCCTGCGTGACGGCACCGCCCAGACGCGGTTGCAGCGTCTGGTTGTTGAACGGCAGAATTTCAACGGATTTTTCCCCGGCCACCGCGCCGTTGACCGGGCCCAGATGATAACCCGCGCAACCGCCGAGCAAAACCGCCAGCGTGCAAAGGACAAAAATTTTCAGCGGGCGCATTTCAACTGGCGGGCGAATTTTGCATCAATGGCTTCAACGCCTCGATGCGCTGGCGGGCCTGCGCGGCGTAAGGCGAGTTGGGATCAAGTTGCAAAACTTCGTTGTAATAGACCACCGCGCCACTGCGCCGTTGCACGACGCTCAAGGTTTTGCTGTTCTCATAAAATTGCGCGATCTGGAAACTGCTGCGCACCTGCTCGGCCTTGAGCGTTGCAATCGCCTTTTGCGCCTGCGCCACCCGTTTGTCGTCAGGATAAAACGTCATGAAATCGGTGAACGACGCGATGGCCTGCGACGCCGTGCCTTGATCGTATCCCGCCACTGCCGCCTGCTTTTGATAACAAACTCCTTTGCGGAACAACGCATAAGACGCGATGGCCGACTGGTTATTGTAACGGTCGGCGGCCGTCCCGTAGGCCTTCACCGCGTCGTCATAATTTTTCTGCTTCTCGCGCGCCGCGCCGATGGCCAGTTGCGCGTGCGGCGCCACATCGCTGTAAGGGCCGTTGTTCACGATCTTGCCGAACATCTTCGCCGTTTCATCCATCGAAGGATAAAGCGGAAGATAATTCCAGAAAACCCTGAAAAATTCGCCGCCGAGAAAACGGTTGCCGATCTCATATTGCCGCCAGATGACTTCCTCGTAATTGTCGCTGTTCGGATATTTTTTGATGATGTTCTGATATTTGTCGAAGGCCGATTCATCCCAACCCCTCATCTCAAGACAGCGACCGACAAGATATTCCGCGCGCGGCGCGTAATCCGACAGCGGCCAGACCCTCAAGATGCGGCTCGCCGCGTGCATCGCCGTGGCATAGTCTTTGTTTTTGAACGCTTCTTCCGCTACTTCAAGCTGGT
Organism: Verrucomicrobiia bacterium; assembly: GCA_036268155.1. Classification (GTDB taxonomy): domain Bacteria; phylum Verrucomicrobiota; class Verrucomicrobiia; order Limisphaerales; family UBA11358; genus UBA11358. The sequence continues at coordinate 26,719 of DATAUQ010000095.1, forward strand.
CTTTCGCACGGGTGCGCGCCCATTTGGCGGTCGTGCCAGCCGGCTCGTAATACCAGCCTTCGCCCGGCGAATAAATCAGCGGCGCAGGCGAGCGGAACGGCAGCAACACCACGAACGCAATGACCAGCAACAGAAAAGTGAACCGACGATTCATGCGCTGACGGTAGCGAGCCAAAATCGGCAAGTCAAGGCGGGCACCAATGGATTTCATCCGCGATAAATCACCAGCACGCCGTAATCGTTCAGCAATTTTTGCGATCCGATGTCCAGCATCGAGTAGGAAACCGTGTGGATGCCGATGATGTTCGGCTCGCCGACCTCGTTCAAAAATTTCGTCACCACCTCGTCAAACTTGTCATGGCCGGATTCCACGCACGCCAAATGCCGGATGGTGTGGGAGCGGATCTGCCGGCCCGCGCCGCGCGCCACCGCTTCCAACGGCGGCTTCGCCTTAACAATCAGCCTTTCGCCCGGAGTGTCGCGCACCGGCACTTTGAGGTGCCTCTCGATCTTGGCGGCAGCGGACGAGTTGATGGCGCTGGGCGCGAGGCTCGGCGTGGGAATTGCCGAAGACGACGCGGGGGTGGGCGCACCTTTCGTGGACTGCGCCGGAATGGTGATGGTTTCGTGACACGACGGACATTCGATGTCGGTGCCCGCGCCCGAACTGTCCACCGCCAGCTCCTGCTCGCAATTGGGGCAATTAAAGATAATATCCATAAGCGTAAAAAGGTTTTGGTGTGACTGTGAACCGACATTAAACCCGCGCCGCGATGCAGACCAGAAAAAAATCGTGGTGAAAATTCACTCCCACTCAATCGTCCCCGGCGGTTTGCTTGTGATGTCGAGGACGCAGCGGTTCACGCCTTTCACTTCGTTGATGATGCGGCTCGCGAGTTTTTCCAGCAAATCATACGGCAGCTTCACCCAGTCCGCCGTCATGCCGTCCTGCGATTCCACGGCGCGAATCGCGATGGTGTAATCGTAAGTCCGCTCGTCGCCCATCACGCCGACGCTGCGCACCGGCAGCAACACCGCGAAGCTCTGCCAGATTTTGTAATACAAACCGCTCGTCTTCATTTCCTCGACAACAATCGCGTCGGCGTTCCGCAAAATTTCGCAACGCGACGGCGTGACTTCGCCGAGAATTCTGACGGCAAGTCCGGGTCCGGGAAACGGCTGGCGATAAACAATTTCTTTCGGTAGGTCAAGTTCGAGGCCGAGCAATCGCACTTCGTCCTTGAACAAACATTTCAACGGCTCGACCAGTTTGAATTTCATGTTTTTCGGCAGGCCTCCGACGTTGTGATGGCTCTTGATCATCGCGGCGGGATTGCCGGCGATCGGCACGGACTCGATCACGTCGGGATACAAAGTTCCCTGCGCGAGAAATTTCGCCTTGCCGACGCGCTTCATCGCGTCGTGAAAAACTTCCACGAAAGTTTTGCCGATGATTTTGCGTTTGCGTTCGGGATCGGTCACGCCTTTGAGCCGCGTCAAAAATAATTTTGTGGCGTTTTCGTATTGCAACTTGAGCTTGAAATGCTTTCCAAAAACTTCCTGAACCACTTCCGCCTCGCGCGCGCGCAGCAAACCGTTATTGACGAAAATGCAGGTCAATTGGTCGCCAATCGCCTTGTGCAGCAATGCCGCCGCCACGCTCGAATCCACGCCACCGCTCAAGCCGAGAATCACTTTTTCCGTGCCGACTTGCGCGCGGATTTCTTCCACGGCCTGCTCGACGTAGCTGCGCATCGTCCAGCTTTTGCCGCAATCGCAAACTTTGTGAACGAAGTTGGAAATGATTTCTTTTCCGCGCGGTGTGTGGACGACTTCGGGATGAAATTGCAGGCCAAAAAATTTCCGCGCGCGGTTTTCAATCGCCGCATATTCGGAATTTTCTGTGACGGCGACGGGTTTGAAACCGTTCGGCAACTTAGTGAGCTTGTCGCCGTGAGAATTCCAGACTTGCAGCGATTTCGGCAATTTGGCGAACAACGCGCAGCTTGAATCTTTCACCGTGAGCGTGCCCTTGCCATATTCGCGCTTCTGGCCTTTCTCAACCTTGCCGCCAAGAAATTGCGCGAACAATTGCACGCCGAAGCAAATTCCGAGAATCGGAATGCCCAGTTGAAAAATATTTTTGTCCAGCAGCGGCGCGTCCGGCGCATAAACACTGGACGGTCCACCGGACAAAATAATGCCGCTCGGCTCCAGCTCGGCGATTTCATGCGCGGGCGTGTCGAAGCGCAAGATTTGCGAATAGACATTGCACTCGCGGATGCGGCGCGCGATGACCTGCGTGTATTGCGAGCCGAAATCGAGGATGATGATTTGTTCGTTCATGGAAATCAAAGACCGGGCGCAGATTGTCTTAACGCCAGCACGGTTTTGCGAGCGAAAAATGTTTTGGCCGCGCGCAAAATCCGCTATCAAAGTCCGGCATGGCTGAACCGACATCGCTTTCCGGCGGAAATTTGTGGGGCAAAATCCGCAACTGGCTGGCGGCGCATCCTTATCTCGCGCTCACATTTCTGGTATTCGCCACGCTCGGCCCTTTTCTGTCCAAGCCGTTCAACATTGACGACCCGCTGTTCATCTGGATCGCGCACCAGATTCAGGCGCATCCGGGCAATCCTTACGGCTTCGATGTGAACTGGTATGCCTCAATGGCACCCATGTGGACACAGACAGAAAATCCGCCGCTGGCTTCATATTACATCGCCGTGGCGGCGGCGATTTTTGGCTGGAGCGAACTGGCGCTGCACACCGCGTTTTTGCTGCCCGCACTGGCGGTGGTATTGGGAACTTACCGGCTGGCGCGGCGGCTTTGCGAATGGCCGGCGCTCGCTGCGTGCGCGACTTTGTTCACGCCGGTCTTTATGATTTCCAGCACCACGGTGATGTGCGATGTATTGATGCTGGCGTTCTGGGTCTGGGCGGTCGTGCTGTGGGTCGAAGGCATGGAGCGTGAAAATTTCTGGGAATTGTCCGCCGCCGCACTGTTGGTCGCGCTGGCGTCGCTGACAAAATATTACGGTGTGTGCGTCATGCCGCTGCTGGCCGCATACAGTCTGCTCGAAAAACGCCGGCTTGGGCGCTGGGTCGCAAGCTTGTTGATTCCGCTGGCCGCGCTTTGCGCCTACCAATGGGCCACGCAGGAACTTTACGGCCTGGCCATGTTGTCCAAGGCGGTCGGCTATACTTCCTCTGCCAGGGAAGTTGTCGGATCGTCCCATTTTACTTCCGGCTTGCTGGGGCTGACATACACTGGCGGCTGCGTGGCCGTAGCCGTTTTTTTTGCACCGTTGATATGGCGGAAACAGGCGCTGCTGCTGTATGCCACAGCCTCGGTCTTGACCGTCACGGCCATTTATTTTGATCTTGAGGGTGGAATATTTAGGGTGAGCAGCCCGCTGGCCGGCGCGGCCCGGACATTCGCAGAAGCGCAGACTTTCTTTTGGGCGGTTGGCGGCACGGGCGTGCTGGTGCTGGCGGTCATGGATGTCTGGAAACGGCGTGACGCACAATCCTGGCTGCTGGCGTTGTGGTTGTTCGGGACATTTTTATTCGCCGCCGTGTTGAATTGGACGGTCAATGGCCGTTCCATCCTGCCGATGGCACCTGTCGTGGGAATTCTCCTCGCCCGTTGCCTCGGAGAAAAAATTCTGGCGGGACGAACGGTTTGGACGCGCGGCGTGACTATCTGTCTGGCCATCAGTGCCGTGCTTGCGCTCTTCGTGGCGCGATCCGATTTTCTCCTCGCCCGCGCCGTCCGCCAGAGCGCGCTTGAAACTTTTGCCAAATATGGCCGCAGCCAGACGGTTCCTCATTATCTGGGCCACTGGGGATTTCAATACTACATGGACTTGATGGGTGCCTCGGCACTCGACATGAAAAATCCGGTGCTCAATGTAGGGGACATTCTCATCGTGCCGCTGCACAACTGTTATGTGTTCGAACCGAAGCCGGAGGCGGCGGATTTGCACGAGGTGATCAACGTCCAGGGACCGCAATGGCTCTCGACCTGGAGCGCGGATGTGGGCGCGGGCTTTTATTCCTTTCCGGGGCCGATGCCATTTGCGTTCGGCCATGTGCCGCCGGAAACCGTCGCCGTTTATTTTTGGAAAACCGCATCTTCAACCGCGCCTAAAAATTGAATGTGCCGTGAACGTCGCCGGCAACTTCCGTTTGCCAGCAGCGCCCGATTCCGTTAAAAATAGGATGTGAAACCGTTTCAAGCCACGCCGACCGCGCCGGAAGGTTTTTCGCTGATTGAACTGCTCATCACACTGGCGCTGATGGTCATTCTCACCACGATGATGTGGGGCTTTGCCTCGGCCAAACACCAGCGCAACCAGAAACAACTCTGCGCGGACAATCTCCAGAAAATTTATCTGGCGATGCAGATTTATGCGAACGACTTCGGCGGCAAACTTCCAGAAAATACCAATGCTCAAACTTCCGAGGCCGTGCTGGACGAACTCGTGCCAAAATACACGGCGGACACTTCGATTTTTATTTGTCCCGGCGGGCGCGATTCGCAAATTCCTTCCGGCGAACCGTTGACCAAACACAAAATCAGCTACGCGTATTACATGGGGCATCAATTGCCCACAAATGAAAATGCGACGCCGTTTGTCCTGATGTCCGACCGGCAGATCAACACCGAGCCGAAGCACGCGGGCGAATTTGTTTTTTCCACGACCGGAAAACCGCCCGGCAACAACCATCACAAATACGGCGGCAATTTTCTTTTTTCCGACGGCAGCGTGCAGGCAAGCGGGCCGCAGCTCGCGTTTTCACTCGTCTTCACGCAAGGCGTCGTGCTATTGAATCCCAAGCCCTGATCGCCAATGAAAATCCGATGTTCATGCGGCATGAAATATGAGTTCGAGGTCACGCCAGAAATGGCGCAGAACCCGGTGCGCTTCGTCTGTGCCAATTGCGGGCTGGACTCCTCGGATTACGTCAACCAACTCGTGCGTGAAGAACTCGCCGAGCAAGGAGCAATCCCTTCACAACCGCCAGCCGCTGCGCTGCGCCTGAAAATTTCGCACGAGGAAAAATCTTCAGAGCCGCCACCAGAATCTGCGCCGGCTTCAAAATACTGCCCGAAACATCGGGGCGTCTTGGCGACCGGAAAATGCACCGTCTGCGGAAAACTGATTTGTCCGCAGTGCATGGCGATGTTCGGATATTTCTGCTCGCCGCTTTGCAAAAACAAGGCGGATTTGCAGGGCATCACCGCGCCGGTTTATGCCGGGCAGAAATTTCACGTTGAAAAACAATTCTGGCGCAAGGCCGGCTTGATCTTCGGCTCGCTGGCTGGAGTTATAATTTTGGCAGCCGGATTTTGGATTTGGTATGCGTGGTTCGGTTCCGTGCCGCACCCCTATTTTTCCGTGCGCTTTGACGACACGGATCGCGCATATTTCGGCGCGGCGCAACTCGTCGGCAAGGATCAAATCATTTTCCTGCACGGCGGCACGCTGGCGCGTTACGACTTGAAAACGAAAAAGCAAATCTGGTCGCAGGAACTCATCACGCCCGGCCAGATCAACGCCATCGTCAAATCCGAAAACGACGAGCGAGCGCGCGAAAATGCGGCGGGCGATTTTCCCCGCATTCCGGCGGTCGGCTCGCAGGAGCGCGAGGCGAAAATCGCGCTGCAAAGCGCGCTGACGTTGAATGTTTCCAATGAAAATATTTGGGTCGCATCGCCGGGCAAATTGACGCGTTACGATTGGGACAGCGGAAAAGTTTCGCAGGAAACCTCGTTGCCGGGATTTGCCAGCGCAGAAAATGATTCCACGGGCGGCGGCCTTTTTTCCAGCGACGGCAAACCGCTCGACCCGGACAAAATCGCGGCGCAAGCGCAGAATTTGAACCTGCCCGCTCGCATCGCCCTGCCCGCGCTGCTCGGCAACGCCATGCACGAACAACAGCTCGAAGCTGCGTTGAAGGACGAGCCGCAGCAATCGCATCCGCAAAATTCAAATCCTGCGCGCCGGGAAATGGAAAATTCCCAGCTCGTCCCGGGCGAAAATGGCTTCGTCCAATTTTCCACGAAATTGCTTCAGGAAAATATCGTGGCGCGCGAGGCGATGCGCGCGCCGCCAAAAAAATCCGCACTGGACGACCCGAATTTGAACGGCTCGCAAACCACCGAAGTCGCGAACGAGACGCTGAACGAAATGCAGCGCAACAACGGCGGCGACAAAGTTTCCGAGGACGACAGCCGTTATCAAGTCACGGTTCACATTCCGAATGCGCCGGACATCGCCGATTGGACGGGCGAAGTTGTCGGGCCGCCGCAATTATTTGCGTTGAAGACCGTGAACGTGATTGCCGCCGGAAAAACTGTCATCGTCCTCGACAAGTCCAACAAAAAACTCTGGCAGGCCGCACTCACCTACAATGTTTCCAGCGGGGGCGGATTTGACGAACGCGAATCGCGATTTGGCGCCGGCCCGGTCGTCGAGCACGGCGACACGCTTTACGTTTTCGACCAGGCCGTATTGAGCGCGTTTGATCTGGCGTCCGGCGACGCGCGCTGGCGATTGCCGTCCGTCGGCGTCGTTGGTTTGTTTTTCGACGACCAAAATAATTTGTATGTCAACACGACGACCGGCAATCCCGACGACATCCGATATTCGCGGCAGATTGACATCACCAAATCCACCCAGGACGTGCTGCTAAAAATTGACCCGAAAACCGGCCGCACTTTGTGGAGCGTCAAGCCCGGCGGATTTATTTCCTATCTGTCGGGAAAATTTATTTACACCATTCAATCTTTTGATCCGAATCCGATGGACGTGGAAGTTTTAAGCGACACGTTGCAGGGATTGCAAAAGCCGGCCTATCTCCGCATCGCGCGTATCAATCCTCAAAACGGCCGCGTGATGTGGGAATATTACGACCGTAACCGCTGCCCGGTTGACGTGCAGTTCGACAACAACTCCATTGAACTTGTTTTCAAACGCGAAGTGCAGGTGCTGAAATATCTGGCGCTCTAAAAACTTTTCGCCGCCAATTCGCGCGCCTGCCGGATCAAATCCAGATCCTCGATTAAATTTCCGAAACGCAATTTCATTTCACCACTTTGGTCGCGGCCAAGCAATTCGCCCGGCCCGCGCAATTTCAAATCCGCCTCTGCGATTTTGAAACCGTCATTCGTTTCTTCCAGAATTTTCAAACGGCCGCGCGCCTCCAGATATTTCGCGTCCGAAATCAAAATGCAAAACGACTCGTGCGCGCCGCGTCCGATGCGTCCGCGCAATTGATGCAATTGCGCCAGCCCGAAATGCTCCGCATTTTCAACCAGCATGATCGTCGCGTTCGGCACGTCCACGCCAACTTCAATTAAGGAAGTCGAAAGCAGAACGTGAATTTTGTTCGCGCGAAAATCAGCCATGACATTTTCCTTTTCCGCCGATTTCAACCGCCCGTGCAAAAGCCCGACACGAAACGGCGCGAGGAGTTTTTTCAGATTTTCAAATTCTGTCACGACCGCTTTCAATTCCTTCGCGCCCGAATCTTCCACGCGCGGATAAACGACATAAGCCTGCCGTCCGGCGGAAAGTTTCTCGCGGATGAACTCAAAAACTTTCGGCAATTTTTCCGTCGTCCGCAGAAAAGTTTTTATTGCGCCGCGCCCGCCCGGCAATTCGTCAATCACCGAAACATCCAGATCGCCATAAAGCGTCAAACCGAGGGTGCGCGGAATCGGCGTCGCCGTCATCACCAGCAAGTGCGGATAATTTCCCTTGCGAACCAATTGCTCGCGCTGCGCCACGCCGAACTTGTGCTGCTCGTCAATGATCACGAGGCCGAGATTTTTAATTACAAAATCGGATTCAACTAGCGCGTGCGTTCCGATGGTCAGTGACAAGTGATGAGTGGCAAGTGACGAGGCTTGCGTTTGCTTGTCACTTGTCACTCGCCACTCGCCACTTTTTTTGCTTCCCGTTTGCAATTCGACTTTGATTCCCAGCGGCTCAAACCATTTTTGAAAATTTCTAAAATGCTGTTCCGCCAGAATTTCCGTCGGCGCCATCCATGCGACATTGAAACCACTTTCAATCGCCATCAATGCGCTGCAAGCGGCCACGGCGGTTTTTCCAGACCCGACATCGCCTTGCAGCAACCGCCGCATCGGATGCGCGCCGCACATGTCCGCGCGGATTTCGCGCAGAACTTTCGTTTGCGCTTCCGTCAATTTGAAACCAAGCGCGGCAAGAAACGGTTTCATCAAGCGATTGTCGCCGCCGCACGGCAATCCTTTTGTCCGCGCCTCAAAATTTTTCCGCCGCGACTGGATTTGGATTTGCAACGCAATGAATTCATCCAGCGCCAGCCGTTGTCGTCCGATTTCCACGTCGGTCAGTTCTTCTGGAAAATGAACCATGCGGACTGCGTTCGCGCGAGTTGGCAAGTGGTGCAGGCTTCCAGCCTGCGTTTGAAATACGGGTGACAGGCTGGAAGCCTGTCCCACTAAAACAGGCTCTGCGATTTGTGTATCAAATTTTTCCAGCGTGCGCCAAATCAATCCGCGCAGCCAGCGCTGCGGCAAACCTTCCGTCAGCGAATAAATGGGCGCGATGCGGTTGATGTGGATGAAACTTTCTTCGCCGGGTTCGATGACTTCGGTTTCGGGATGATCCATCGTGCGCGGCTTGGTCTCCTTCAATTTTCCGAAAACGAAAACCTCGTCGCCCATCGCAAAATAATTTTCCATGAACGGCAGGTTCCACCAGCGGCAATGCAATCGCGCCGAGCCGTCGTCTAAAATTATTTCAAAAACGGATTTGTTGCCGCCGCGAAAACGTTTGAGTCCGAGCGCGACAATTTTTCCGCGCGCTGTGAATGCTTCGTCCTTGGTGAGTTCGGAGATTTTTCGGAAATGGCGGCGGTCTTCGTAACGCTTGGGCCGGTGCAGCAGCAAATCTTCGATGGTGAAAATTTCCAGCCGCGCGAGTTGCACCGCGCGTTCCGCGCCGACGCCCCAAAGCGAAGTGACCGGCCTTCGCAACTCCGGCGTTGCTTCGTCCCGGCTCGCGGGATTTTTCAGCGGAGAAATTTTATTTTCCGGCGGCGACATCGCCCGCACGATACAAATCAGTTGGAAGAGAATCAAACGCAACCCGCGCCGTCGCGGAGCGACGATTGGAAATTGGCCCGGCACATCGTGCCGGGTTCATGGTTCAAAATGAAAATCCGTCCTGAAAGGACGGTGGAAAGTGTGATGACGGTTTCCAGCGTCCCTTCAGGACGAAAATGATTTTCCGCGATGAACCAGACACTTTGTGTCTGGCTAATTTCCGGTTGTCCCGCCGGGACGAAACGCGTGCGACGGACTCAAGCGCGTTTTGGAGTCTTTCGATTTTGCGTCGGCAGAAGCAAAATAAGCACCAGCGCAATCATAAGCGGATAAAAACAAGCCGAAAGTAGAACATCCCCAATTGAAACTGTAAGATGAAGGCGAGCCAAATCTAATCCCATTGATTTAATTTTTGCATTGTGCGTTATTGCTGCAACCATCACAAATGCCGCCGCCATGGCAATGATTCCCAAAACTCCAATTGTCAGACGCAGCCGATTTTCAATAAGCCGTGTTAGTTTGGAAAGCCTGTGAACCATTTTTTCCGACCTCACCAACATGGCTATAACCAACGGAATCAAAATTGGTGAAAAAGCCACAACATCGCGTGCAATTTCCTGCATCATTTGAAGGGAATCGCTTTCCAATGGCGTGCGGACGATTTGCAGATTAAAGGCCATAACTCTAATCACACCAATCAGAATGCTTGATAAAAAAAGTGCCAGCATCCCCCAGAACGCTCGTTCGCGCCAAACTTTGGTCGGATCGGCTTTCACAAATTCTTCGCCAATTTGTTGCGGCTGACCAACGCGGCGGCGTGCGAGCCAGAAAGATTCTTCGTCGTTCAAGCCGCGTTGCTGGAATCCGGCGATGGCGTCGCGCAGGTGCGTTTCCAGTTCGCGCCGGTCGTCGGACGCGAGATTGGGTTGCGCGGCCAGTTCGTTCCGCCAGTTTTCAACGGCGGCGTTCAGATCGAAACGGGTTTGATTTTCCATAACTATTTTAAGCGCGTTTTGGAGCCTTGCGATTTTGCGTCGGCATGAGCCAAGCAATTAAGGCAATGAGTATTGCTGGATAAAGCAAACTCATAAAATTCGCAAAAATAACAAAGGACAATGACAGGCCGTCTGACTGGGTTTCGTATCGCAATAAGGAATTCGCCAGCAAAAGAATATAAAACGAAAAAAGTGTCGTGGAAATAAACAGAAACCGGCGGCGTGACTGGAAGAAAAATTGCATCCATGAGAAACCTTTGCTTAACCGTCCGCGAGACAAAAGCCACGCGATTCCGATCACCGGCAGCAAACTTAAGAAATTAAAAACGATTCTTGAGCTTGGACTGAACAGTAAAGCGTAAAGATCAATATTCGATGGCACTGGCAAATAAAATCGAACCCAGTCAGGAAACGGAGAAACAGAATGGTATTTATTCAGGAAATATGGCGTCGTGACGGTAGTTTGAAAAATTGCCCACGCGATTGATAAAATTCCCGACCAGAGACGAATTGCGAGAAGGATTATTGCAGCCCAAAAAATCCGCTCGCGCCAGACTTTGGCCGGATCGGCTTTCACAAATTCTTCGCCGAGTTGCGGCGGTTGACCCACACGCTTGCGCGCGAGCCAGAAAGATTCTTCGTCGTTCAAACCGCGTTGCTGGAATCCGGCGATGGCGTCGCGCAAATGCGTTTCCAATTCGCTTCGATCATCGGACGCGAGATTGGGTTGTGCGGCGAGTTCGTTCCGCCAGTTTTCCACGGCGGCGTTCAGATCGAACCGGGTTTGATTTTCCATAATTTGCACAGGGAGTTGTGAACGGCCAGCCATTGCTGGCGTTCGGTTTTGAGGGCCTTGCGTCCGTCGGAACTGATGAAATAGTATTTGCGCTCGCGCCCGGTGTCGGCTTCCTTCCATTCGGAATCAATCAGGCCGTCGCGCTCGAGCCGGTGCAAAACGGGATAGAGCATCCCATCGCTCCACTCGATCTGGCCGCCGCTCAATTCGCGGACTTTCTGGATGATCTCGTAGCCATAGCTTTCGCCGCCCGCGAGGATGGAGAGCAGCAGCGGTTTCGAGGACGCGGCGACCAAATCTTTCGTAAGCATGGCTGTCTTATACATTGAACTGGAAGGTGTGTCAATGCGAAAATTTGGGGCGCGGATGGTTCGTCCGCAAGTTCGGCGGATTCACGCGGGCAAGCCGCCCGCGCTCCGTTCGCGGCGGGATTGCGCGCGGAGTTTTTCCCGATTACATTCCGCTTGTGCCGGAAAATTCCGTCCGAACAAAAAATTCCACGCTCTGGCTGCTTGTGCGCGTGAACGTGATTTCAAGCTGGCGGAAACTTCTGGCCGTGCGCGAGCAATCGCGACTGCTTACGGGACTCATCGCGGCGTTCATCGTCGGTTATCTCGGGCTTTCGTTCTGGCTGTTTTATGACGGACTGCGTTTCATCGCAAAATTTCCGGGCCTCGGCGCGGTGCTGACTGAACGGCTGATGTATGTGCTGTTCGCGTTTTTGTTCGCGCTGCTGTTGTTGAGCAATCTGGTCATCAGTTACACAAATCTTTTCCGCAACCGCGAAACCGCATTTTTGTTGTCGTTGCCGGTCTCGACGCAGACGATTTTCCGCTGGAAATTCATCGAATCAACTTTGCTCGCGTCGTGGGCGTTTTTATTTTTGATTGCGCCGTTGCTCGTGGCATTTGGTTTGGTGCGCGCCGTGCCCTGGCATTTTTACGTGATGACGCCTTTTTTGATCGCGCTATTTATCGTATTGCCCGGCGTCATTGGCGCGTGGCTGGCGATTTTGATCGGCAGATTTCTGGACCGGCGCAGTTTTCAAATCGCGCTGGTGGTGACGGCCATGGTCCTGCTCGCGATGGCGGCCTTTTGGTGGAAATCGAACCCGGCCACGGACGAATTGCTCGACAAGCGCACGCTCGAAGCGCTCGACCAGTTGCTCGCCAAGACGCGCTTCACGATGTTTCCGTTCCTGCCCAGCTACTGGCTCTCGTCGGCGGTGCTGCAATGGGCGGAAGGCATCGTGCGCGGCTCGGCATTTTTCGCGTTGGTGCTGTTGAGCAACACGCTGTTTTTCGGCGCGATTGCGTTCACGCGTTTTGGAAATCTGTTTTACGACACGGCATCCGCAGTGCAAAGCCGCGCAGGAAGCAATTTCAAATTAAATTTTCTGCGCACCCAAAAAAATCTTTCGCAGACCATCGGCCTGCTGGAAAAAATCGCCGCAAAAATTTCCTGGTTCGACCGCGATACGCGCGCGCTCGCCGTCAAGGACGTGCGTATGTTCTGGCGCGACACGACGCAATGGGGCCAATCCGTGATGCTCTTCGGGCTGCTCGGTGCCTACATCATCAGCGTGCGAAATTTCACGCATCAGCTCACCAGCCCGTTCTGGATCAACCTCGTCGCGTTCGCAAATCTTGCCACCTGTTCGCTGAACCTTGCCACGGTCACGACGCGATTTGTGTTTCCGCAATTTTCCCTCGAAGGCCGGCGGCTGTGGATTGTCGGGATGTCGCCGATGGGATTGGCGCGCGTCATCAAAACTAAATACTGGCTGTCGAGCGCGCTTTCGCTCGTCGTGACGCTTGGCCTTGTCACGCTCTCGTGCTGGCTCCTGAAAATGACGTGGGACCGCGTCGGGTTTTTTGGTGCGGTCATCACCGTAATGACCTTCGCGCTCAACGGCCTCGCCGTCGGCCTCGGCGTTTTATATCCAAACCTCAAAGAAGCAAATCCAAGCAAAATCGTCAGCGGCTTCGGCGGCACGCTGTGTCTCGTGTTGAGTTTTTTGTATATCGTCGCGTCCGTGGTGCTGCTCGGTTTCGGCACGACCGGCCTGCACGACCGCGCGAGCTGTGCGATTGAAAGCATCATCGCCTTCGTGTTGATTTCGTTTTTGATCGGCTGGGTGCCGTTGAAACTGGGATTAAAACACCTGAAAAATTTCGACGCCTGAAACCAAATCATCCGCGCGCAATTTTCTCCAGCGCAGCGAATAATTTCAGCGCGCCGGCAAAGCGCTTCCGCCCGTCCGCCGAAACCAGATTGAATCCGCTGCCATAAGCCGGGCCGTTCGCCACGCAGAAATCCGTCGCGCAATCGCTGATTTGTTTTTTTGCCGCGCGCAACGCATCCGTGCGTTTTCCGTCCGCCTCGAATTTCCAGCCGATGATTTTTGTTTTTGGAAACCAGCCGCGCAATTCCGCGATTATTTTTGGCGTCGGCACCAGTTCGACGAACAGGTTGCCGCCGCGCGTGGAGATTTTTTTGGACGGCGTGAACGGCTTCAACTTTCCCGCCGCGTCGCGCGTGAACATTTTGCCGAAAGTGAAATCGCTCACCGCCGCCGCGTGAAAAACGGCGTCTACTTTTTTGCCGGAAAACGATTTCAGCTTCGTCCGCAAATCCGCCGCAGTGGAAAAAATTTCCACGCGCTGCGCTTTGCGTTCACCCGCATAAGTCGCCGACTCGCCAATGAGCAGCGTGACTTTGTGGCCGCAAGCGGCGAGAAAATTTGCCAGTTCCGCCCCCAATTTGCCCGTCGAAAAATTCGTCAAACGCCGGACATAATCCAGTGGCTCGAACGTCGGCCCGGCGGTGACGATGCAGTTCATGCCGCAAAATTAACCACCAAGACACCAAGTCACAAAGAAAAAAGCAAAACTTGGTGTCTTGGTGTCTTGGTGGTTAAAATGAAATCCGCACATGAGCAAAATTGTCGGCATAGATTTGGGCACAACGAATTCACTCGTCGCCACGGTGGATTCGGGAATTCCATTTGTCATCGCAGATGCAAATGGAAATCGGCTCACACCGTCAGTCGTGCATTTTCCAGCAAACGAAAATCCAATTGTCGGAAATGAAGCGAACCGAATTCGTATATTGAAACCGGCTGAAACGATTTATTCCGTAAAACGATTTATTGGGCGGCGCGGTTCGGAAATTTCCGAAGAAGAAAAATCCGTGACGTTTCCGGTCAATGCGGAAAATTCTGGCGCAGTCACAATTCCGATTCACGGCAGAAATTTCGCGCCCGAAGAAATCTCTGCGGAGATTTTGAAAAAACTGAAGCGCGACGCGGAGAATTATTTTGGCGAGGAAATTTCACGCGCCGTCATCACCGTGCCAGCTTATTTCAACGACGCGCAGCGCAACGCGACCAAGCGCGCGGGCGAACTCGCCGGATTCACCGTCGAGCGCATCGTCAACGAGCCGACCGCCGCCGCGCTGGCTTATGGTTTGGACAAGCTCAAGGAGAAATCAAAAATCGCGGTCTATGATCTGGGCGGCGGCACGTTTGACCTTTCGATTCTGGAATTGAACGAAGGCGTTTTTCAGGTTCTTGCCACGAATGGAAATACAAAATTGGGTGGCGATGATTTGGACAGAAAAATCGTGGATTTTTTGGTCGAAAAAATCAACAGAAGCGAACAAAGAAAACAAAGCGACAAAGACTTCGTTGACTTTGTTTCCTTCTGTTCAAATTCTGCTTCTGTTCTTTCTCGAATCCGTGAGGCCGCCGAAATTGCAAAAATAAAATTATCCACGGAAATGAAAGTTGAAATTACATTGCCATTTCTGACGCCGGATTTTTCGTTCGATTACAAACTCACTCGCGCGGAATTGGAAAATCTGACGCGCGACATTATTTTGCGGACGCGACAACATTGCTTGCGCGCTTTGGCCGACGCGAAGCTGGAAGCGAAGGATTTGGATCAAATCATCTTGGTCGGCGGACAAACAAGAATGCCGCTCGTCCGAAAATTTGTCGGCGAACTTTTCGGTTGCGCGGAATTTGAGGAAACGCGCGGCGGTTTGAGAATCGGCTCTGATTTTCACAAAGCGAGCGGCCCACAGTTGAACACGTCGCAAAATCCCGACGAAGCCGTCGCGCTCGGCGCGGCGATTCAGGCGGAAATTTTGTCCGGCGGTTTCAAAAATGTTTTATTGCTGGATGTCACGCCATTGTCGCTCGGCGTTGAAACATTTGGTGGCCTGATGAATGTTTTGATCCCGCGCAACTCGACGATTCCGCTGAAAGCCGGAGAAATGTTCACGACGGCGATGGACAACCAGCGCGAAATGTTGATCCACGTTTTGCAGGGCGAGCGTGAACGCGCGAAGGACAATTGGAGTCTCGGTAAATTCACGATTGAGTTTGAGGCCGCACCGCGCGGTGTTCTGCGCGTGGGCGTGCAATTTGAAATTGACGCGAACGGAATTTTACACGTCCTTGCGCGCGACGTGAAAACCGGCAAAGAAAAAATCGTGGAAATGAAATCCGCCGTGGATGTGGACGATTCGGCAGTTCAAAAAATGGTCGAGGAATCCGTCGAATATGCGTTTGACGATCTGGCGGCGCGACGCTGGGTCGAAGCAAAATTGAAGGCAGACGAAACTTTGGCTGCGACGAAAAATGCGCTGGCAACTTGCGCGGATGAAATTGAAAAAGATTATCGCGAGAAAATTGAAATTGCCGCGCGCGAAGTTGAAAAAGTTTTGGCTGAAGAAAATTCTGAAACTGGTTCAGGCGATTTGAAAAAGTTGCAACCGGCCATCGCCACGCTTGATGAAATTACGAAACCGCTGGCCGAATTGCTGATGGACAAGGCGATGGAGGCGATGTTGCGCAAGCGCGGATTGGTTCAGTGAGGGGCAAAGCCCCGGTTGGCGAGCCAGAAGAGGAGAATCGTCAGCGAGATGATGATGAACAGCGACAGCCCGATAAAAAACCGGATTTGCTTTTGGTGCGGTGAAAGATTTCGTTTCTCCCGCTGATTTGCCTTGCGAAACATGCGTTTATCCTGCTGCCAATCGGCGCAATCCGCAAGACGGACTTTTAAGTTTATCCCCACAGCCACGCGAGCAGCGGCGCGATGGCGAGCGCGGGCAGATAATTCGCCAGTTCAACTTTGCGGATCTCAAAAATCACCAGCGCGACGGCGCAGGCAATAAAACCACCGGCGACGTTGACGGAATCAATCAAGTTGTGCGCATCGAGAAATGGCTTTGCGTAAAATTGTGCGACCAGCGTAAGCGCGGCGAGGAAAAAATAAACCGGAAACGCCGAAAGTGCGGCCGGCCAGCCGAACATTTTCATAAAACCTGTCATGGCCAATCCATCCATGAAAGCTTTGACGGCGAGCAGATAAAAATCGCCGGACAGACCGTCCGTCACCGCGCCGAGCAAGCCGAGCGGCGCGGCGCAAAATAAAATCGCGCAGGCAATGAAACCGTCAATTGATTTCTTGGTCGGATTTTTTGCGCGGCGGTGATCAGGTTTCCGGCGAACCGTCCGAGGCGGTTGGAAATTTTTTGCAGACGCAGGACCTTTCCAATCCAGTTTCCAAGCATCATGGCGAGCAGCGCGAGAAAAATTTGCTTCAGGCATGAAAGAAAAATTCCATTGACGTGCAGCCAGACCAATCGTAGCCCAAAGAAAATCACGGCCGTGCCGAGCGTGCGGCAGAAAAAATCTTGCGCACGCGCGGACAGCGGCGCGCGTTGCGCCAGCCCGAAGAGCGCGCCCATTAAAATGCCGATGGCGTTGAGAAATGCGCCGGTCACACGCTGACTCAACCATTGTGCGGCCAAAGTGCCAAGCAGGAAATTTTTTGCGCCTGCCCGCGAAGCCTGTTAATCAAAGGCGATGACCGGCGCAAAAAACAATTCCCGCAGCCCGTGGTTTTGGATTCCCACGCTTTATGTCGCGGAAGGACTGCCGTATGCGCTGGTGATGTCGGTGTCGGTCGTGCTTTACAAAAACCTCGGCGTCAGCAACAAGGAAATCGGAATTTGCACGAGCTGGCTGTATTTGCCGTGGGTCATCAAATCACTGTGGAGTCCGGCTGTGGAAAAATTTCGCACGCGACGATTGTGGATTTGGGCGATGCAATTTTTTGCCGGCGCGATTCTTGCCGCCGTCGCGCTGATGATTCCCGCGCCGCATTTTTTCCAGCTCACGCTCGCGCTTTTCTGGCTGCTGGCATTCAGTTCAGCGACGCACGACATCGCAGCGGATGGTTTTTATTTGCTCGCGACGACCGAGCACGAGCAATCTTTTTTCAACGGCATCCGCAACACGGCTTATCGCGTGGCGACAATTCTCGCGCAAGGCGCGCTGGTGATTTTTGCGGGTGAAATGCAAAAACGCACCGGAAGCTTTGTTTCAGCCTGGTCAATCGCCTTTGCGTTCGTCGCGGGAATTATTCTTGCGCTGGGAATTTATCATCGAAACATTTTGCCGAAACCGGAAAATGATTTCGCCGCTTCGACAAAAAATTTCTCCGAAAAATTTGTGGAAACGTTCGGAGATTTTTTTCGGAAACCGAAAATCGGGATTCTGCTCGCGTTTTTGCTGCTTTATCGTTTGGGCGAAGCACAGCTTGTGAAAATGGCACAGCCATTTTTGCTCGACGCGCGTTCGGTCGGCGGATTGGGATTGGACGACACGCAAACAGGTTTTATTTACGGCACAATCGGAGTCGCTGCACTGATGTGCGGCGGGATTTTTGGCGGAATCGTCGTCGCGCGAAACGGCTTGAAATTCTGGCTCTGGCCGATGTTGTTGGCGATTCACTTGCCGGACGCGGTTTTCATCTGGCTGGCTTATGCGCAACCGCAAAATATTTTTGTCATCGGCGCGGGCGTCACGGTGGAGCAATTCGGCTACGGTTTTGGTTTCACGGCATTCATGCTTTACATGATTTATATCGCTCGCGGCGAACATCGCACGGCACACTATGCGATTTGCTCCAGCTTCATGGCGCTGGGCATGATGCTGCCGGGACGCTGGAGCGGCCAATTGCAGGAATTTCTCGGCTACCAACATTTTTTTATCTGGGTGATTCTGGCGACGATTCCGAGCTTCATTGTCGCGATGAAAATCCCGCTCGACGCTGAATTTGGAAAAAGAACACGTGCGAATTGAATTGCTTTGAACGCACCGAACTTTCCAGAATCAAAGCTCACATGACAACAATCCGTCTTAATCGTTTTTGCCGCGCGCTGGTTTTGCTGGCCGCGCTGCTGGAATTTTCCTTGGCCGCGCGCGCTGAAAGTTTATCGGCCATTTTCACCAACATCGCGCCCGCCGCCCACATTGCGATTCCGCGCCGCACCAGCATCATTTTCATCGAGTGTGACGGACTCGGCTACGGCGATTTGAGCTGCTACGGCCAGATGAAATTCCAGACGCCGAACCTCGACAAATTCGCCGCCGAAGGAATCCGCTTCACGAATTATTTTGGCGAAAACGATAATTCCAAATCGCAGGCCGAATTGATGTCCGGAAAAAAATCCGCGAACGGTGAAACTACCGTGGCGCAAATCCTGAAAAATTCCGGCTATCATACCGGCTTGATCGGCGATTGGAACCTGGGCGATGAAAATTCTGCAGGCGCGCCGTGGCGAAAAGGCTTTGATGAATTCGCCGGTTATCTCGACCTGGCGGACGCGGGAAATTTTTACGCCGATTACATTTTCCGTTATGCGCCCAGGAGCATCCTCAATGAGACGAACAACCAGCGGGAAGATTTTCTCGGCAGGGAAATGTTGTATCCCAACACTGGTGGAAAAAAAGGCGATTACATTCCCGACTTGTTCATAAAAGCCGCGCTGAACTTTGTAAAAAACAACCAGCCGGACAGATTCAACCATTACCGCCCGTTTTTTCTTTTGCTGAATTATTCAATCCCGCAAGCCGGAAAAGCGCTGCAAGTGCCGACCGATGCGCCATATTCCGAGGAATCATGGCCTCAGCCGGAAAAAAACAAAGCCGCGCTGATTTCAAGGATTGACGGCTACGTCGGCCAGTTGCAGGAGCAATTGCAGAAAATCGGAATGACGAACAACGTCGTGATTTTCTTTTCCGGCACGGTTCCTCCGGGAAAAACGGCTGAAGGCGAACCGGACTTTTTTCACAGCAATATTTCGACCAATGACCTGCGCGTGCCGATGATTGCGCAGTGGCCGGGAAAAATTCCGGCGGGACAGGTCAGCGGTTTCCGATGGTCGTCCGGTGATTTTCTGGTGACGGCGGCACAGATCGCGTTTGTGGATCCCGCGCCAACCTCGGATGGAATTTCCGTATTGCCGGTTTTGTCCGGCCAGACGCAAACCAATCCGCCGGCGAAAAATTAGCCGTTCAATGCGCCGGACTGCCCGGCAATGGCGCGCTGAAATTGCGTTCGTGTTCTATCTGCCTCGCTTTGAAGCCCACAAATGCAACCGCCAGCACGATAAACAATAAAACCGCCGCGAGCACAAACCACGGCCATTTGTAATTTTGTTCCGGCGGAGTTTCGTTCTGTTCGCTCATGTCGTCAAATTATAGTGCACTGGCGGACGCAAAACAATCGCGTGAAAACTCGACCAGCGGAAATTTTGAGCTAGATTATGCGCCGTTGTTTCCATGCACGATCAGGAATCACCAGAAAATTTACCGGATCCGCCTTCGCCAAAAAGCCCCGGCGCGACAGGCGAAAGCGCCTACGCCGTTCTGAAGAATGCGGATTTTACCCGCTATCTCACAGGACGCTTCGTCGCGTCGCTCGGCCAGCAGATGCTCGTGGTGGCGATTGACTGGGAACTTTACGACCGCACGCACTCCGCGCTGCCACTGGCGTTCGTCGGATTATCGCAGATGGTTCCGATGATTCTTTGCACGCTGCCCGCCGGACATCTCGCGGACACTTGCGACCGCAAAAAAATAATCCTCGCGACAACGATTGTGCTGGCGGTGGCGAGTCTGGGGCTGACGTTAAGCTCCGCGTTTGTCGCGCCGCTTGGCTGGATTTATTTTTTCCTCGTCATCCTCGGCGCGGCTCGGACTTTCCTATGGCCTGCGAGCGCGGCGTTTGTGACCAGCCTCGTGCCGCGCGAACAATTCGCCCGTGCCGTCACGTTCAACAGCGGACTGTTCCAATTTTCCTCCGTCATCGGCCCGGCGGCGTGCGGACTCGTCATCTCGCTCGCGCACCAGACCGCTTGGGCGGTTTACGCGCTGAACGTTTTGACTTCCATTGCCTGCTTCGCGCTCGTCTTGCAGATCAAGCACATCCACAAAGTCAAAGCGGCTGAACCCGTTTCGGCCAGAAGTTTGATCGAAGGTTTCCGTTTTGTTTATCAAAGCAAAATCATCCTCGGCGTCATCACGCTGGATTTGTTCGCCGTGCTGCTCGGCGGCACGGTGACGCTGCTGCCGATTTACGCGAAGGACATTTTTCACGGCACGCCGACCGATTTGGGCTGGCTGCGAGACGCGATGCCCGTCGGCGCGGTGGTTTGCGCGCTCTGGCTCGCGCACCGGCAGATGCTGCAAAAAGCCGGGAAGACAATGCTTTTGTCCGTCGCGATTTTTGGCGTGGCAACGATTCTTTTCGGCGTCGCGAACAAAAATTGTTTTGGCAGCCTGTTCTCCAATTCATTCTGGTTCTGGTTTTCGTGCGCGATGCTCGCGCTGGCTGGTGCGGTGGACAATGTGAGCGTCATCGTGCGACAGACGCTCGTGCAAATTTTGACGCCGGACGAAAAACGCGGGCGCGTCTCGGCGGTCAACAGCCTCTTTATCGGCACGTCGAACGAACTCGGCGGCTTCCGGTCGGGCATGGTGGCGTGGCTGTTTGCGTCGCCGACGGTTTTGGGCAGCGCGGCGGCGACGGGTGCGATTATTTCCACGGTGACGGGTGGCATTGGAACAATTGTAGTGGTTTTAGCCGTCGCATGGATCTGGCCGGAAATTCGCAAATACGGAAAGCTGGCGTGAAGCTGCGATGAACGAAACGCATTTCAAAGGCTGGGCAAAGCCAGGGCCGGTTCCGCCAGGACTCGCTTCCGGCGTGACAATTGAGCCGCACGAAACGCTTGATGCCATCAGCGGACATTTTCGTTTGTTTCAATTGCGCGATGGACACCGTTTTTCCACCGACGACATTTTGGCCGCATGGTATGGCACGACTTGGTGTCCGACCGCGCGCACCGCGCTTGACCTCGGCAGCGGTATTGGAACCGTCGGAATGATTTGCGCGTGGCGTTTGCCCAGCGCGAAATTCGTGACCGTCGAGGCGCAAAGCGAAAGCATCGCGCTCGCCAAAAAATCCGCGTGCTACAATGGGCTGGCCGGCCGCTATGAAATCCGCGAGGGCGATTTTCGCGCACCGGAAATTTTACAGGTCAAAGAAAAATTTGATCTCATCACCGGCAGCCCGCCGTATTTTCCTCCGGACTCTGGTGTGAAAAGCGAGCATCCGCAAAAACTCGCCTGCCGTTTTGAACTGCGCGGAAACATTGACGATTATTGCGCGACCGCCGCGAAGCATCTTGCGTCCGGCGGATTTTTCGCGTGCGTTTTTCCGCGCGAGCAGGCACAGCTTGCACGCATCGAAGCCGCCGCAAACAAATCCGGCCTCGTCATCGTCCGCAAACGTCCGGTGCTTTTCCGCGAAGGCGGCCCTGCGCTCATCGCGTTGTTCGGCATGATGCGCGCGGACGATTTGCCCGAATGGTTTCGAGGCCAGACATGGACGGAGCCGGATTTGATCATCCGCGCGCACGACGGCAAAATTCATGCCGAATATTCGGCCCTGAAATTGGCGATTGGTTTTCCGCCGTGAATTTTTCGGCTGCGAATTGAACACGGATTTATGTCGCGCGAAGACTGCGAAGTTTGCGAAGGAGAATTTTACTTCGATGGATTTCAGAAATTTTCTGTTCCCTTTTCCATCCGGCGGACATTACTTGATGAATGACCAAACGGGATGACATCGCCTTGTTGCGCGAATTTGCCGCGACGGAATCCGAGGCCGCGTTTGTCGCGCTTGTCGAACGGCATATCAACGTGGTCTATTCCGTCGCGCTGCGAAGCACCTGCAACGCGCACGCCGCGCAGGAAATTTCGCAGGCGGTTTTCATCATCCTCGCGCGCAAGGCGAAAGGTTTTTCCAGACGAACAGTTCTTTCCGGCTGGCTTTATCAAACCACGCGGCTGACGGCGGCGAATTTTCTGCGCGGTGAAATCCGCCGGCAACAACGCGAACAGGAGGCGTATATGCAATCCACTTTGAACGAAACGGCAAATGAAACGTGGCGGCAAATCGCGCCGCAGCTTGATGACGCGATGGCCGCACTTGGCGAACGCGACCGCAACGCAATTGTGCTGCGGTTTTTCGAGAACAAAAATTTGCGCGAAGTTGGCGTGGCTTTGGGCGCAAGCGAAGACGCGGCGAAAATGCGCGTGAACCGCGCACTGGAAAAATTGCGGAAAACTTTCTCGAAGCGCGGCGTGAGTTCGACGACGGCGATTATTGCCGGAGCGGTTTCTGCAAATTCGGTTCAGGCCGCGCCGTTGGGTTTGGCGAAAACAATTTCTGCCGTTGCGATTGCCAAAGGCGCGGCGGCGGGCGGTTCAACTTTAGTTTTGGTCAAAGGAGCATTGAAAATCATGGCTTGGACAAAAATGAAAACGGCGCTCATCGCGGGCACAATTGTGCTGCTCGCTGCGGGAACAGCGACCACTTTTGTTACTCAACACAAACACAAATTGCACGGCGGATCGCCACAGATTCACATCAAGGCAAGATTTATTGAAATCCCGAAAGGCTCGGATGATTTCTTAAACTCATTTTCAGGAATCCTTGACGCCAACTCTGCCCAGACGTTTTTGCAAACGATCAGATCAAAACGTGGCGTTGAGACTTTGGCCGAACCGGAAGCAGTCACCACCAGCGGACGACAGACTCAAATGCGGGCGACGCAAATCATCACGGTTATCACGAACTCTATTTTTCAGGAAACCAATTCGACAGGCAGCGTTGTTATTCAAACCACAAAAGTGGAGACCGGGCCGATTTTTGACGTTGTGCCTGTAGTTTTAGGCAATGGCCAGATTCAAATGACAACCATCGCTTCAACCACCGAATTTTTTGGCTACGCTGATCCCAGTAATTTATCACCACTTTTTGCAACTAATTCCGCCGGACAACAAATAACTTTGCCCATATTTTTACCGGCGCTTCAAATTAAGCAAGCCTTGACGAAAACCATGCTGGCAGATGGCCAGAGCTTGCTGCTAATTGTTCCCACGGTAGAACCGCCATCATTTCCTGATGCTGAACGTGAAGCGAGGGTCGCCCAGCACATTGCTGATGCGGAGAAAAAGAACGGTGAAAAAACCACAATTTTGCTCGTCACGGTCAATCTGGTTGATTCGGCTGGAAATCTGATTCACCCCAATGTCAGATAATCCCCATGCCATTCGCCCGCGCCGCGTTCAATAATAAGCAAATTAAGCTGGACAAATGTCATCAATCGGCGCGTCACTGGTTTGTTCACCATGAAATTTCCGGCGCGAAAGAAACTATGAAACGAATCCGCAATGGCGGTGTCTTATTGAAGATGGATTTCAGGCGCGCGTTCACTTTGATTGAACTGCTGGTGGTCATCGCCATCATCGCGATTCTCGCGGCGATGCTGCTGCCCGTTCTTTCCAAGGCCAAGCAACGGGCGCAAGGCGCGCTGTGTTTGAGCCGGGGCAAGCAGATGATGCTGGCCATGATGCTATATTCCAGCGAGAACAACGAGTTTTTCCCGCCCAATCCCGACGACGGCACCACGAATGCGGGTTACAACTGGTGTTCCGGCGAGGCCGGCATCGGCGACCCGCAGGAGTTCAATTCCGATGTGCTTAAAGACCCGCAGCTTTCGCTGCTGGTGTCTTATCTCGGCGGGAGCGTTGATTTGTTTCGCTGCCCGGCGGACGGGCGGCAAGGTTTATATCAGGGATCAAACCCGGCCTTCGTCGGCCGGATCGTTCCAGCCGCAAGAACTTTTTCCATGAACCAGGCGGTGGGCACGATTGATCCGCAGTTTGACGTGACCGGCACTGGAGGCGGACATAATGGTGCTCCAACCTTGTCTGTCAATGGCCCGTGGCTGAATGGCCAGCACACGCATCGCCGGAATTCGCCGTGGTTCACTTATGGCAAGACAACCGCGATTAGCGCTCCAGGACCTTCCATGCTCTGGGTGCTGGTGGATGAGGATGCCAGCGGACTCAACGATGCCGCCTTTGCCTTCTCAATGGAAACGACCCAATGGTATGACGCTCCCGGCACATATCACAACGGAGGCTGCGGCTTTGCATTTGCAGACGGACATTCGGAAACCCACCGCTGGATGAGCCGGAGTGAGAAAGGGAGCGACGGCGCGGACGTTGCTGATGCTGCGGATTATCAGGACTGGCTCTGGATGCGGGAACGGACTTCGGCGGACAGCAGCGGCACCATACCGACACCATCGCCACCATAAACGGAAATCATGTTTGCCGCCGTGCCTATCGGTCTTCAACCACTTTTTATTTCACTAGCGCCGCCACCAACTGGTCAGGCCTTTGGCTTTGTGCGGGCTAATCGGAGCGCTGGAGCGTTCCCGCAGCAGCAGGCTGCGCGCGGCCTCGAGTTGCATGATGAATTCGTCGTAGCTCAAAAACCGGTCCGACGGATTTTTCGCCATGGCTTTCACCAGCGTTTCGCTCGTGGTCTGTGAAACTTCCGGCGCGACCATGTTTGGCGGCGTCAACGGCGTGCTCACCTGCGCGATGATGACTTCCTCCACCGTCGGCGCATCAAACGGAACGCATCCCAGCAGCGCGTGATAAAGCGTCGCGCCCAAACTATACATATCGGACAGGAAAGTTTCCGGCTCGCGCTTGATTTTTTCCGGCGCGACGTAATACGGCGTGCCTTCGGTGACGGTGGAAAATTCCTGCTCAGCCTCGACATTCCGCGCCAGGCCGAAATCCACCAGCTTCGGTTCGTTGTCGTAATCGAACAAAATATTTCCGGGCTTGATGTCGCGGTGGATCAAATTGTGCTTGAGCGCGAGGTCGAGCGCCGAGGCGATCTTGATCCCGATGTCGAGCACCGCCAGTTCATCCACGCGCTGCTGCTTTTCAATGCGCGTGTCGAGGCTGCCCCGGTCGGCCAGTTCCATGACGAGATAACGCAACCCTTCCCATTCATCGAACGTGTAAATGTGGATGATGTTCGTGTGGTTGAGCCGGGCGCAGGCGCGGGCTTCGCGATAAAAACTTTCCAGCGCCGCCGCGTCTTCGAGCAATTCCTTCTTCA
Organism: Verrucomicrobiia bacterium; assembly: GCA_036268155.1. Lineage (GTDB taxonomy): Bacteria > Verrucomicrobiota > Verrucomicrobiia > Limisphaerales > UBA11358 > UBA11358. The sequence continues at coordinate 51,967 of DATAUQ010000095.1, forward strand.
TCAACTTCACCGCCACGAGCCGTTCCAGAACCGTGTCCCAGCCGCGATACACCGTGCCGTTGCCGCCCGACGCCACGAAGCTGCGCAGCTCGAACTGCCGCAGCATCATCGGCATCATGATCGGATGACCGCACTTGCTGCACGGCACCGTCGCCAGCGGCGCGAGATCGCCGGGGATGAACACCTTCGTCTCGCACGAACTGCACGTCACCATTTTCAACGCTTTGTCGCTCATGCTTTGAAACCAATCTAGCATCGCGCGCAAATCCGACAACGCAATTTTCACCGCGCAAGTTTGATTGTAGCGGCGGTCTGTGACCGCCGAAAACATCGCTCATGGAGCGCCGCTACAAAATCCATTTGACAAACCCCGTGAAATAATGTTTATTCTCCGCTCGGTTTGAAAGTTACAATAATGAAAACCACGTTTGCAAAAATGCTGCAGCACGCGCAATCCAATGGATATATGTCCATTTGGACGCGCGTTGGCTGCCGTCTTGGCATCGTGGGAACGAACTGATGATTTAACTTTTTAAGATTTTCAAAAGACCCGCGATTGACTGGCAATCGCGGGTCTTTTGCTTTTTAACCCAAACACGAAAGGAAAATACATGAACAAAAATAAAACATTAGTGCCGACGGAATTCGGCCCTGAAACGCGCTTCGAAGTGCGGGCCAATCCGCCCGCGCCATTTCGCGCCGTGCAGGAAAACGAATTCGAGCGGCTCAAGAACAGACTGCTCGCGCAGCAATTGCTCGACGCCGCACCGGAGTTGAACGCCCCGCTGCGGCGCGCGGCCAACGACGCGGCGGCGCTCGCATGGGCGACCGTTTTCCCGCTGCTCGTGTTCCCGGTGCTGTTCGAGGAAAAAACCGATGCCGCCGTCCTGCGCGCCGGGCGGCAGGCGCGCATCTACGCCAACAGCCAGCTCATCGCCGCATGAAAACGCGAATGGGCAAAGTGACAAGTGATGAGTGAAAAGTGACGAGCGTGTTTTTGCACGTCACTCGTCACCTGTCACTCATCACTATTTTGGAATCTTCGGAACGCGGACAGTTCCTCGCCGTGGAGTTTCAAGCGTCCGCTTGATGCGACACTGTCCGCATTCCTACGCCGTTGGGAAGAACCGCGTCCAATCCTGTGCCGCGTGCAGGACGCGAATTACCACAATGGTCTCTTGAAACGGTTGGTAGAAAATCAGGTAATTGCGGAACCTCGGCACGACAAACCAGCGGATTTGCAAGTGGCGTGCCGCAGCCTTGCGGATGCGTCGTCCGATTTCAGGATGCTGCGCGAGAAAATCTGCTGTGTTGAGAATTGTCTGCCGAACCCGTCCCGCCGCCTCGGGATTGTCGGCGTCAATGCGGTTGGAAATTTCGTCCAAGTCGCACGCGGCCTTGAGACTGAACCTGGCCCGGATCATGACCGGCGCAATTCGTCGGTGGTCTTCGATTGATCCAGATTTTCCAAACCTTCGTCCAGCAGCCGTTCCAATTCCGGCGTCATCACCACTTCAACGCCACGGCGGCGGGCTTGATGTTCGCTCAACGCCTCCAGCACGACTTCATCCGACCCTTTGTAACCGCTGGTTTGAACCAGTTCGGCGACGTAGCTTTCAAGATTTCGCGGCAACGCGATATTCATGGGCTCAATTTAATGTGCTGCGAAATTCTGTCAACCTGTAACCCGCGCCAACGGCTTCTCGCCGCGCCTTTTTGTTTCCGGGAAATAATTTTCGGAGCGCGGACAGTTCCTCGCCGTGGAGTTTCAAGCGTCCGCTTGATGCGACACTGTCCGTGTTCCTACGCCTTTGAATTATAATTTGTTGAAACATTCATCTTGTTCCCACTTTTCAACGACTTTGCGATAGGAGTTAATCAATCTCGGATCGAATGAATGTTCCTGCATCCATTCCATCGCTTTCCGTGGGGCCATCTTTAACGCAGCAAGCTCGCGATCATCCAACTTGCTTCGGTTAATCGAAGGACGGGCATCAGAAATAAATAGTTTTTGCACTATAAAACTGGCAACTCCTTCCGCTCCTAATTCGATGTGTCTTTCCTGCAAACCAAAATTACGCCAAGCATCACGCGTGTTCAATTGGTGACTATAATAGATGAAAAGCCCTTTTTTGGTGAAGCGCAAAAACATTTCGGCATCACGACTTCTCAAACATTCAATACCGTTTAGGATTACTTGTTTTTTGTTCTTGGAAACCCAAATGCTAGAAGTTCCGCACTTTACTCTTTTATAACCCGAAAGCCATACTGCTAAAGGGCTGACCAAAGTCGTAAAAAAAATACACAATGCGGCAAAGTAAATTACCGATGATTGGCAATTGATAAAACCTAGTCAAAAATTTTGGTGCTTGTGAATTCATTTTTCCTCGACCCGCTGAATCCGCGCGCCGAGCTTCCGCAATTTCGCGTCCATCTTTTCGTAGCCGCGATCCAGATGATAAATGCGGTTCACCTGCGTCGCGCCCTTCGCCGCCAGCCCGGCGATCACCAGCGCCGCGCTCGCGCGCAAATCG
>DATAUQ010000096.1:0-4666 GCA_036268155.1 Verrucomicrobiia bacterium
ACGAATCAAAGCCGCGTGCAATCGCTGTGACCGTGAACCAAATTCCGTCACCTTGCTGGCGGTCACAAAAACGCAGCCGCCTGAAATCGTCAATGCCGCCGCCGATCTTGGCTTGATTTTGTTTGGCGAAAACAAAGTCCAGGAGGCGAAGGCAAAAATTCCGTTGTGTCCCGGCAAATTGCGCTGGCATTTCATCGGACACCTGCAATCGAACAAATGCCGCGACGCCGTGAATTTATTCCAGATGATCCAAAGCGTGGACAGCCTGTCGCTCGCGCAGGAAATCAACAAGCGCGCCGATGAAGCCGCGAAGATGATGCCGGTCTTGCTGGAAGTGAATCTCGCGGGCGAGGCGAGCAAGTTTGGTTACAAGCCTGAACAATTGCTGGCCGAGTTGAAGGAAATAAAATTTTTGCCCCGAATTGAAATCCAGGGATTGATGACTGTGCCGCCGTGGACGCCGGACGCGGAAAACTCACGCCCGCATTTCCGGCGGCTGCGCGAATTAAAACAGAAGTGCGAGCAGATCATCAGCGCGCCGCTGCCGCATTTGAGCATGGGCATGAGCGGTGATTTTGAAATTGCGATTGAAGAAGGCGCGACAATTGTTCGGATTGGAACGGCATTGTTCGGGCCGCGCGCAAAAGCCAGGTCGCGCGTTGAGGCGGATTAAATTTTGCGATTCACGGTGAAATGTTCATGGAAAATCAAAATAAAAGAATGGTCTATTCGTCGCGCACTTCGTCGCCGATGCGCGCCTCGCCGTTGATCACATCGGCCACGACGAGATTGTCCTGCCGCCAGCCGTTGATTTTGACTTCAGCGACCTTTAATCCGCCGTGATAAAGAAAAAGCGTTTTATCCGGCCTCGCCGTCTGGCCGACCGGAAAACTCAAGATAACAAACCGTCCGGCGGAATTATACGAAACAACTTTTCCCGCGAGCGAATTGTCCGGCGTGACAATCATTTGCGGCGCGGGCGCGGCGGCAATTTTTGCAGGCGCCGTTTTTTTTGAAGCGCAGCCGGAAATTAAAATCACGGCGGTCAATAGCAGCAATGGCGCGGACAATTTCATGGTGACAGTTAAGCGCGCAAAGAAGCGCAGGTCAATTCACGTTTCAGTGATGATCGTATCGCTGTGTTCGTAGGCGGGTGCGCAGCAACAAAGCAAACGCAGCGTTTCGCCGCCGGTGTTCCAGAGTTTGTGCTTTTGTCCGGGCGGAATTGCGATGGCGTCCCCTGCCCCGACTTCGCGCGTCTCGCCTTCAATGCGAATTTTTCCAGTGCCGTGCGTGATGAAATAAATTTCCTCGGCGCGCGGATGAAAATGTTCCTGCGTGCTCGCGCCGACGGGCAACCGCGCCTCGGCAAGGCTTTGGTTGCGGATGGCGGAATTGCGGTGCGCGAGCAGTTCGCGGATTTCCGAGCCGTCCTTGGTGGTGAATGGCAGAACTTCGTTCAGATTTTTTATGTCCATAAAATTTATTTCGTCAAAAGCTTTCCGGCATCCCAAAAATTTTCGACCAGTCGGCTTGTCCAACCGCCACGCCCGCGATGATCAAAGCCATTGCCGCGCAAAATGTGTGCGTGATCGGTTCGCCCAGGAAAAGATAGGCAAACGCAGTCGTCGTCAGCGGAATGAAATTATTAAAGAGCATCACCCGGCTCGTGCGCCAGTGGCGGAGCGCACTGTTCCAAAGCGCATACGGCACGACGCCGCCGAACAAAATGCACAGCGACTGCACCGTCAAATGCCGCGAATCCACCGTGATGCCGTGCATAAAAATTTCCAGCAAACCGAACGGCAGCAGCCAGACGCCGGACATCCACATCGCGTTGGCGGCGATTTCCAATCCGGGAATTGTTGCAGAAAGAAAACGGCTTTGATGATTGTAATTCGCCCACGAGATGCTCGCCGCCAGCCCGCACAATTCACCGAGCAGGTTCGTTTGTTTCCCCGTTTTCAACACAGGCCAGAACAAAACCAGAACGCCCGCCACCGCCAGCAATGCCGCGCCGTAGCGACGCGCGCTTGCCCAATTTCTTTTTGGCCGTTCCTCCCAAAGCAAAGCCCAGATCGGCGACGTGCCCACATACAATGCGACGTGCGAAGCCGCCGTCAACCGCAGCGCCCACGCGAACACGACGATGTAGGCCGCGAGGCTCAACCCGCCGCGAAACCAAAGTTGCCGGTAGGATTTCCACGCGAGCGGCGCGGATTTGCCGAGCCAGTTGGTGAAACGCAAAATGGCGAGCAGGAAAAATCCGGCCACGAGAAAACGCGTTGCGCCCGTCCAGATGGGCGGCCATGTGGCGACGAGCCATTTCGTTCCGACATTGTTGCCGCCCCACAAAATGACGACGAGCAGCAGGCTTCCGGCGATGGCGGCATTGTTTGTTGGCTTCGACACGCGGCGAAATTAAGGCAAAGCAGGAAAGTTGCGAATGAAATTCATAAAGATTAAGCCAGTTACAAAGATTTCACATCCACGCATTCGTAAAAAATTCTGGGATTGTCTTGTTCACAAACAATCCGGGTAGGGCGCGTCACTCCGTGCGCGCCGCTTCTTGCCAATCCACGCGTTCGGCGGGCAGAGAACTGCCCGCCCTACCAGTTTTATCCCGTTTGTTTGTCATGTGGATAATTCTAAAAAATGAAAATAATATGTCCACTTTTGGCTTCGGCGGGGATAATTCATCAGATGCCAGACGCGAACGACATGGATTTGGTGCGGGAATTTGCCCGCCACAATTCCGAGGCTGCCTTCACCGAACTGGTGCGGCGGCACATCAACCTCGTCTATTCCGTCGCGCGGCGCTGCACCGGCAACGACGGCGACGCGCACGACGTGACGCAGGCCGTCTTCATCATCCTCGCGCGCAAGGCGGCGGGACTGCGCGAAAAAACATTGCTCACCGGCTGGCTCTATGAAACCACGCGGTTCGCCGCCGCCCGGCTGCTCCGCACCAACGCCCGCCGCCACGCGCGCGAACAGGAGGCTTATATGCAATCCACTTTGAACGACGCTGACCACTCCGCCATCTGGGAAAAACTCGCGCCGCATCTGGAAGCCGCGATGTCCAAGCTGGCGGAACGCGACCGCGCGCTGCTGGTGCTGCGCTTTTACGAAAACAAAAGCGGGCCGGAAGCGGCGGCGCTGCTGGGCATCCGCGAAGACGCGGCGCACAAGCGCGTGGCGCGGGCGATTGAAAAGCTGCGGAAAGTTTTCGCGCAACGCGGCGTGACGCTGACGACGACGGCGATTGCCGGTGCGGTCTCGGCCAATTCAATTCAGGCCGCGCCGGTGGCGTTGGTGAAAACAATTTCCATCATTGCCGTGGCTAAAGGCGCGGCGGCGACTGCCTCAGCTTTAATTCTTGCGAAGGGAACATTGAATTTTATGGCATGGGCAAAAGCAAAAACAACTATCCTAGGAGTAAGCGTGTTGCTTACCGCCGCAACGACAACGGCTATAGCAATTAACTGGGAGTTAAACTCCAAAGCGTTGGATAAAAACCCGCCAACAATCATTCTGCGACCAACTCAATTCCTATCTATGACCGGTGGCGCCTCATCGGGAAACAAACTTGTCCTTAAAAATCAATCGCTTCGAATGTTGTTGGCGATGGCTTATGATCCTCCGGCTGAATACCGGATGGTTCTTCCAAGTGATACCCGCAATGGACATTTTGATTTCATGTTCACCCAATCCGGCAATTTTACGGACGCATTGAAAAATGAAATTAAAAAACAATTTGGTTTGGTAGCGCATCGTGAAACCCGTCAAGCCAATGTTTTGCTGGCAAAAGTCATAAATTCAAATGCTCCGGGTCTCAAAATCGTCAGCACTAATGAAAATCAGCAAATAGGAAATTTTCGAGATGTTGTGTTCAAAGGAGCGCCGATTGATTATTTAATAAGTTGGCTCGAAGCTGTCACAGAGACACCAGTAATCAACCAAACCGGTTTGACGAACTACTACGACATCACCGTAAAATGGAAACCACGGGCAGGTCAATCCGAAGCAGACGCAATTCGACAAACTCTGCCTGACCAATTCGGTATTCAACTCGTTCCGACAAATATGCCGATTGAAATGCTGGTCGTTGAGAAAATGAATAGGTAATTGAATTTTCAATCATCCAAATTCCATGTTAGAAAACATAGCGTATGACGGTTGGTTGCCACTTTGGTCAATAAATATATGAACACTCAAGTTACAGTTACAACGTTGTTGGTGGCAGCCGCCTTTTTTGCTGGCGGTTGCTCGAAGCAGTCAGCACACGGTTCCTGGTCATCAAGCGAGTCTATCGTCGTTGAGCCGGGAGTTGCCATTGGTTCCGTGCATTCAGGTATGACGATTCAGCAGGTTATGGCCGAGCTTGGTCAGCCGGATCAGACAGTAGTTTCAGCGTCTCCAGAAATAAATGGAGCTTTGGATTATACAAACATTGGCCTTTCAGTCATTCCCGGAGGTGATGGAGTTGTGCGGAACGTCGGTGTCAGACCACCATTTGCCGGACACACCAAAGAAGGCATTGGCATGGGAGCTAGTCGCGCTGATATTATCAAAGCGTATGGAGAGCCGACGGCTACGAAGCTGATACAGCCCGATTCAGAGGTTTTGAGATATGATTCGCTCGGAGTTAGATTTCAGTTGCAAG
>DATAUQ010000097.1:0-15222 GCA_036268155.1 Verrucomicrobiia bacterium
GAAAAGGCCGCAGCTTGTCTGGATTCAATCACGGAACTGCGCCGGATGTTGAACGGACTCCGACGCGCGGTCACAGGCCAAAAACCTTCCACTCATCACTCACCACTTGTCACTCGTCACTGATCTTATGAAAAATGAAATCACACTCCAGACGCGCCGCGAATTTTTGCGCACGACCGTCCTCGGCAGCGCGCTGTCTTGGACGGTTCCGGCGTTTCTCGCCAACACTTTGACCGCGCTGCAAAGTGACGCTGCGGATTCCGCCAAACAAATCACCACCGGCAAGGATTCGACAATTCTCGTCGTGCTGCAAATGGCTGGCGGCAATGATGGCATTAATACTGTCGTCCCCTACTCCAATGATTTTTACCACAAAGCGCGCCCGCGCATCGGATTGACCGCCGACAAAATAATTAAAATCAACGACGACATCGGCTTCAACGGCGCGATGACTGGATTCAAAAATCTTTACGATTCGGGAAATCTCGCCGTCGTTCAGGGTGTCGGTTATCCGAATCCGAACCGCTCGCATTTCCGCTCGACGGAAATCTGGCAGACTGCCAGCGATTCCGACCGCATTGAAAAATACGGCTGGCTCGGACGTTACTTCGACAATGCCTGCGCTGGCGCGGATCCTGCCGTCGGCGTGACGATTGGAAATCAATTGCCGGAAGCTTTTTTTGCGAAGAAGCCGCAGGGCATTTGTTTCAATAACCCGCAAAATTACCGTTTTGTTTCCGACGCGCATCCCAAGCCGGGCGAGACCGACATGACCGAGGAATCTTACAAAAAATTGAACGAGTTGAACGAACTGGAAAATTCCGCGCCCGTGCCTGACGACGGCCCGAGCATGACGCCGGATGAAAATTCCAATTCCGGCGGCAGCATCAATTCGCTCGCGGCGGGAATGCCGATGACCGGCGGGCGCGCTGTGGATTTCATCACGCGCACCGCGCTCGACGCGCAGCAAAGTTCCGACGAGGTCCGCAACATCGCCGCGCGCGTTCAAAATCAGGCGACTTATCCCGGCTCGCAGCTCGGCAATTCGCTCAAGCTCGTCGCCAAACTCATTGGCGGCGGATTGCCCACGCGCGTTTATTACGTTTCGCAGGGCGGCTACGACACGCACACAAATCAAGTCAACACCCAGACGCGTTTGCTCCAAGACCTCGGCGATTCCACGAAGGCGTTCGTGGATGACATGAAGGCGCAGGGAAATATGCAGCGCGTCCTCGTGATGACGTTCAGCGAATTTGGCCGGCGCGTTTCCGACAATGCGAATGGCGGCACGGATCACGGCGCGGCTGCGCCGATGTTCATCGTGGGAAATAAGGTGAAAGCCGGATTGCTCGGAAAATATCCGAGCCTTGCGCCGCAGGATTTGTTTCAGGGCGACATCAAATACAACGTGGATTTCCGAAACGTCTATGCCGGCGTTTTGGAAAACTGGCTCAAGACAAAAAGCGCGCCGATTCTTGGAAAACATTTCGAGCCGCTGGCTTTGGTTTGAGGTTTTCCACGGTTGCTGCGTTCGTTTTGTAAATCATCCCGCCGTGAGTGCGGCACGGGCATCGTCGGCCATTTTGGTTTTTTCCAGGAAATATTCATAGCCGCCCACATACGGCGTGACCGTGCCGGCATTCACGTGCAGGACTTTCGTCGCGAGGTGGCTGATGAAATGCACGTCGTGCGAAATAAAAACCAGCGTGCCTTCGTAACGTTCCAATGCGAGCGTGAGTGATTCGACGGTGTGGATGTCCAGATGCGTCGTCGGTTCGTCCATCAGCAACAGGTTCGGTGGATCCACCAGAAACTTCACCAAATTGAGCCGGCTTTTTTCGCCGCCGCTCAGGATCGCGGTCTTCTTGTAGATGTCGTCCTTGCGGAACATGAACGAGCCGAGCACGCCGCGCGCCTCGTCCTCGCGCATGAGCGGTGCGCTGGCCTGAACTTCTTCGAGCACATTTTTCTCCGGGTCAAGCGTGTCGGCGCGATGCTGGCTGAAGTAACCGATCTTCGCGTTGTGACCGAGGTCGCGCGTGCCTTTTTGAAACTCGACCACGCCCGCAAGAATCTTCAGCAGCGTGGATTTACCCGCGCCATTCGGACCGACAAGCACGGTGCGTTCGCCGCGTTCAATCGTCAGGTCGAGACCTTGATAAACTTTCGTTGCGCCATAGGCCATGTGGATGCCTTCGAGCGAAATCGCGCGTTGCCCGCCACGCGGCGGCGGCGGAATCTGAAATCGAAACGGCTTGCGCGGCGCGAGCGGTTTCTCGATGAGTTCCAGCCGCTCGATCTGCTTGAGCTTGCTCTGCGCCTGCGACGCTTTGGACGGAATGGAACGGAATCGGTCGGCGAATGCTTGCAAGTCGGAGATTTCCTTCTGCTGATTTTTGTAGGCGGCAAGCTGCTGTTCGTAGCGCGCCTCGCGTTGCTCCAGGTAGTCGGAATAATTGCCCGTGGAGGCGATGAGCTTGCGCTCGGAAATTTCATGCACCTGCGTGATGACTTCGTCCATGAATTGCCGGTCATGCGAAATCAGCAGCAGCGCGCCGGAATAATTCTTCAGATAATTTTGCAGCCAGAGCAGCGATAGCAAATCGAGATGGTTCGTCGGCTCGTCGAGCAAAAGCAAATCCGGCTCCATCACGAGCAGTCGCGCCAAGCGGGCGCGCATGATCCAGCCGCCGCTCATTTCCTTCGCCTTGCGATTGAAATCGGAATCGCGATAGCCGAGGCCACGCAACATTTTCTTCGCCTTCGTTTCCACTTCGGGATCGTTCAACTTGTCATGCTTCGCGTGTGTTTCCAGATATTCTGGCGACGACACGTCGCCAGATTTTTCCAGCTTGTGCAGCAATTTTTCGAGCGATGGCAATTCATCCACGCGCCCGGTGGCGACATCCAAAATGGTTTCATCGCCGTGCGCCTCGGCTTCCTGCGGCAGATAGCCGACGGTCGTCCATTCGTCGCGCTCGATAACGCCGGAGTCGGCCTCCTTTTGTTTGAGGATGATGGAGAACAGCGTGGTCTTGCCCGCGCCGTTCGGCCCGACGAGCGCGACGCGTTCGCCGTAATTCACCTGGAACGACGCGTTTTCGAAGAGCGTCCGCGCGCCGATGGTCATTTTTAGATCTCGAATGATGAGCATGAAAATAATCGTGGCCGCCCGGGTTTTGCCAGCGACCACAAGCCGGAAAGGATATGCCGGAAATACGCGGCGTCAATTGTCCATTCTTGAAGTTCTGAAAATTTCCCGGGTCAAGTCGTGCCGCCAGCTTGCGCGCGGATCAACTTGGCGGCGGCGGCGTGCGCGAACACCACGTCCGGATCGCGTTGCAACGCCTCGTCGTAATGTTGTGAAAAACCTTCGCCGCCTTCGGTCGGCACGAGCATGATTTTGGCGCGTGAAATCAATTCATTTGCGGTGGCCAGCGTCAACGGCTCCTTGACATCCAGTGTTTCATCCATCGCGGCGATGAGTTGCGACACCGGCCTGAACCACGCGAACCACGGATCTTCGGTGAGCAGTTTCAAAAATTGATACGGCGAGGAAATTTTGCCGAACGTCTGCTCGTAACTCGTGCGTTCGGATTCCATCAGCGCCTTGTGCAACCGCAACAAGGCGTCGCGTAATTCCGTCAGGCGCTCCCGGACGCCGGCCGGTTCGGGTTGGATGGGAATCTTTTCGTTCACGGTGTTTTTGTTTTCGGCGGCGCAGAACTTTTGCGCACGAGGAGTTCGGCGGGCAGACGCTTGGATTGGACTTTTTCACCGCGAAGCAAACTCATCATCGTTTCGACGGCGGCGTTGCCGAGCCGGTATTTCGGCTGGCGGATGGTCGTGAGAGGCACGCGAAAATGTTCCGCCGTCAGGATGTTGCCAAAGCCGACCACGGAAATGTCCTCGGGGATTCTCAAACCTTGCGAGAGCAGGGCGTTCGCGCAGCCGATGGCGACGAGGTCGCTGACGGCCTGGACGGCGGTGGCGTTGCAATTTTCGTTGAGCATTTGCAGCGTGGCGTTCGTGCCGTCCTCGATTGTGCTGCCGGATTGGAAGACGAGCTTGTCGTCCACTTCCAGCCCGGCTTCGCGGAGTGCGCGGCGGTAACCTTCAAAGCGCTCGTGCGCCCACGGCGCAGTCGGCGGCCCGGTAAGATACGCGATGCGCTTGTGGCCGAGATGCAACAAATGTTGCGTGGCGGCGTGACTCGCGGCAAGTTCCTCGATTTCCACGCTCGCAAAATTTTTACAAAAAGCGGCTGGTGGCCCGAGCAAAACCACCGGCGTTTTGCTCGCGAGGACTTCTTGATAAATCCGCGCCTCGGCTTCGAAACGATAAACCGGCGAAATGAAAAGTCCATCCACGCGTCGCGACAGAAATCGGCGGAGGCAAAGCTCCTCGCGTTCTGGTTTGTTGAGCGAGTGTGCGAAGAGGATGTCGTAGCCCAGTCCATGCGCGCGTTCCTCGATGGCGACGACGATGCGCGCGTAAATTGGATTCGTGCTGGACGGAATGATAAGACCAAACAATTTTGTCGTCTTCGTCCGCAAACCTTGCGCGCTGGAATCGGGGACGTAGCCCATCTGCTTGGCGAGCGCCTTGATGCGGGCTTTGGTGGCGGCGGAAACGTCCGGCTCGTCGCGCAACGCTTTCGAGACCGTCATGATGGAGACGCCGACGTGCCGGGCGATGTCTTTTAATCTAACCATGGAGTTTGTTAAATCGTTGAATCGTTACCTCGTTGAACCGTTGCATTGAATTTTGCTTCGTTCCGATTCACGATGTAACCATTCAACGATTTCATTTCAGAGATAAGCTCCGCGCCACTGTAATTTGCGCCGCAACGTCTCCAAAAATGAACTGTCCGCGAGGTGCATCAGACGGATCGCACGGCGGCTGCGGCGGATGGTCACTTCATCGCCCGCGTCGAGTTCGCCGATCAATTGTCCGTCCGCGCTCAAAATCGTCGCGGGCAGCGGGCTGATGGCTTTCACGCAAATTTTTGAGGACAACGGCAAAATGATGGAGCGATTTGAAAGCGCGTGCGGACAGATCGGCGTCATCGCAAAAACCTCCGCCGTCGGCAAAACCACCGCGCCGCCCGCCGCCAGCGAATACGCCGTCGAGCCGGTCGGCGAACTGATGATGAGGCCATCGCAGCGATAGCGTGTGATGTGTTCGCCATCCACGCTTACGTCGAGCGCGATGAGCCGAGAGACCGCGCCACGGCTGACAACAATGTCATTTAACGCCGAGGCGAGAATTTCCCCCCCATTGCCAACGCCGGACACTTCAATTAGCGCGCGCGATTCAAATCTGAATTCGCCGTTCCAAACGCATTTAAGCGCGCGGGCGAGTTCTGCGGACGGCACGCCAGTGAGAAAACCGAGGCCGCCGATGTTGACGCCAAGGATCGGCGTGGGCGAACCGGCGATTTCGCGCGCGACGCCGAGCATCGTGCCGTCGCCGCCGAAAACCAAAAGCAAATCCACCTCGCGCGCGAGCGACGCGGCGTCGCCGTCCACGAACGCCTTGCGCCCGGCGCGCTGGATGAGGCGCACGGCTTGCCGGATGGTTTTGGCGCACGCGGCCTTGTCGGAATTTCCGATGAGTCCGATGCGCCTGATTTTGTCAGCTTGTTTTTTCAATCAGCACCAAAAATTCTTTGTTGCCCGCCGGGCCGAGCAATGGCGATTCCGTCACGCCGCGCCAGACCAATGAGGTGGGGCGCGTCACTCCGTGCGCGCCGACGGCGGGCAGAGGACTGCCCGCCCTACCAAACTCATTCACAAATTCTTCCAGTTCTTTCAGCACGCGCTCGTGGATGGCCGGATCGCTGATGACGCCACGGCCTTTGTCCACTTCCGTTTTGCCCGCCTCGAACTGCGGTTTGACCAGCGCGATAATTTTGCCGTCTGTTTTCAATAATGCAATCGCGGTCGGCAGAATTTTTTTCAGCGAAATGAACGAGCAGTCAATCACGGCGAGGTCGGCGGGCGAAAACGTCTTCGGCATTTGCTCCAATTTCAGATGGCGCGCGTTGGTTTTTTCCATGACGACGACGCGTTTTTCACGGCGTAATTTCCATGCAAGCTGTCCCTGGCCAACGTCCACGGCAAAAACTTTTGATGCGCCGTTTTGCAAAAGGCAGTCAGTGAAACCGCCGGTGGATGCGCCGAGATCAATTGCAATTGTTCCAGCAACTTCGATTTTGAAATGTTGGAGCGCGTGTTCGAGCTTGTGTCCGCCGCGGCTGACGAATTTTTCCGGCGCGTCCAGGGAAATTTCGTCTTCAACTTTTACGGAATCGCTGGCCTTGCGCGCGGTCTGGGAATTAACGCGAACCTGTCCAGCGAGGATGGCGCGTTTGGCGCGTTCGCGGCTTTCGCAAAGGCCGCGTTCAACTAAAGCCTGATCGAGGCGAGTCATGAAATTATCCGGGAGGAAAAATCAACCGCAGCGTTGACGGAACTTGCGCGCGTCACGAGCGTTTGGCGCTGGAATAGACGCGGTTCTGGACTTCGCGGAAGCTGTGAAGAAAAGCATTGTTGTCAGTCACGGCTTTTTCGACGAGTTGCTTGAGCAGGAACATTTCGGAACTGCTGATGACGGCGTGGACGCTGTGCTTGAAGGCTTCCATCGGCGTAAAAGTCTGGAACGAATCGCCGAGCAGAAAAACAGTCGCGTGGCGGCGCTGGTTGACGGGCATGTTTTGCAATGCCTGCAGCGTGAGATTTTCCTCAAGATTATTGGCGGCGAAAAGTTCCTCGACGATGACAACCTGGTAATGCACCTGGCCGAAACGCACGAGGAAATCGCTGTGCGTGGCGGCGGTGTGGACTTTGTAGCCGAGTTCGCGCAGCGCGGTCTTGGCGACTTCGAGCCATTCCGGCGTGGAAAAGGCGATCAAGGCCGGTTTGTCCTCGGTGCTGACGAAATCGAACGAGCCGGTCATGTCGGTTTGATTTTTAACAGCGGCGGCGCTGCGTTGGTGCCGGTTTTCATGCGCAAAGAATTGGCGGTTTGGGTGAGTTCGCCGCGCGATTTTTTAATGTTGTCAATGCCACGCGAGACATTGCTGCGTTTGCTGCAATAGAGCAGGGCAACTTCCTCGGTGATGGTGCCTTGCTCGTAGGCTTCCAAACAGGCCTGGTCGAAAGTGCGCCAGCCAAAGGGGTAATTGCTCTCGATGATTTCGTAAAAAGTTTTGCCTTCGGTTTCGCCCATGCGGATGGTTTCCTGCGTGCGGAGATTTGATCCCATGATTTCCAGCAAGGCAAGTCGTCCGCCGCCGATCTGCGGCGCGAGCCGCTGGCTGACGATCCAGCGGAGCGTGTCAGAAAGCCGGATGCGAACCTGTTCCTGTTCCTCCGGCTCGAACATTCCCAAAATACGGTTGATGGTTTCACCCGCGTTGATCGTGTGCAGCGTGCTCAAGACCAGATGGCCGGTCTCTGCCGCGCTTAAGGCGATTTTCACCGTGTCGCGATCGCGCATTTCCCCGACGAGAATCACTTTGGGCGCCTGACGCAGCGCGGCGCGCAGGCCGTTGGCGTAGCTGTCAAAATCAATTCCCAGTTCGCGCTGGTTGAACGTCGCCGTTTTGTGCGGATGGACATATTCGACCGGGTCTTCCAGCGTGACGACGTGAACGGGTTTCACCTGGTTGATCTCGTTCAATATGCCGGCCAGCGAAGTGGATTTGCCGGAGCCGGTCGCGCCGGTCACAAGAATCAAGCCGGTTTTTTCCTTGGGCAATTCCTTGATGATGTCGGGAAATTTTAATTTATCCAGTGTTGGAATCTCTGTGTTGAGCTGGCGGCAGACGATGGAATAATTTCCGCGCTGGGCGAAAATATTGACGCGGAAACGCGCTTTGTCCGAAAGCGCGTAGGAAGCATCGCAGGAACCGTGGCGCAGCAAATCTTCAATCAGCCAGAGATTGTCGCCGACGATATTTTGCGCGATGGTTTCTATCTGGAACGGCGTGAGCTTTTCAATCGGCGGATCGAGAATGACGGGCTTGAGTTCGCCGTAGGCTTCAACCTGCGGCGGTCGGCCCACTGTGAACAAAACGTCGGAAACTTCCGGCTGCGACGCCAGCATCGTCATCAAGATTTGATCCAGTTCTGGCCGCCGCATAAATCACATCGCTTCGTCGTCCTCCGGCGGATGCGCGAGCAGCCCTCGGAATTTTTTCTTGTCCAGTGCCTTGTCGTAGGCGTCTTCCGCCGTGATCCGTTTCATGCGGACGTGTTCCATGATATGATCGTCGAGCGGCTGGTTGCCGGCTTTCTTGCCGACTTGGATCATGCCCGGAATCTGGTGCGTCTTGCCTTCACGCACGAGGTTGGCGACGGCCGTGTTGAAGACCAGAATTTCAAACGCCGCCACGCGGCCTTTTTTGTCGCTGCGCTTGAACAATGTCTGCGCGACGACGCCTTTCAATGCCTCGGAAAGTGTCTGGCGGATTTTATTTTGCTGCTCCGCCGGAAACACGTCAATGATGCGGTCCACCGTCTTGGCCGCGCTTTGCGTGTGCAGCGTGCCGAAAACCAAGTGACCGGTCGCAGCGGCTGTGATCGCCAGCTCGATCGTTTCCAAATCGCGCATTTCACCGACGAGGATGATGTCCGGGTCTTCGCGCAACGCCCCGCGCAGCGCGGCGGCAAATGACTTGGTGTGAACGCCGACTTCGCGGTGATTGATCAGGGAATTCTTACTCTCGTGGACAAACTCAATCGGGTCTTCCACCGTGATGATATGGTCTTTGCGGTTTTTATTGCAGTAATCCACCATCGCCGCGAGCGTCGTGGATTTGCCGGAACCGGTCGGGCCGGTGATGACGACCAGTCCGCGGTTCAACATGCAGAATTTTTTTAATACGGCGGGCAGCGGCGATTCGAACTTTTCAAAATCTTCAAAGGACAGCACGCGGCTGGGAATCTGCCGGAACACCGCGCCGATGCCGTTTTTCTGGTTGAAAAAATTGACGCGGAATCGGGAGATTTTCGGGATTTCATAACCAAAATCCACGTCGCCCGTTTCCTCGAACGCTTTGATTTTGTAATCCGGCGCGATTTCGTAGAGCATCGTCTTGAGCGCGTCGCTTTCGAGCGGCGGATAATCCACGCGTTGAAGCTCGCCGTTGATGCGCAGCATGGGTGGATTGCCCGACGCCATGTGGAGGTCGGACGCCTTCTGCTCAAACATCAGATTGAAAAATGCATCAATTTTAGCCATAAGTTCCTTCCTGTCGCAAAATCCTAGCTATTGCCGCGCCAAACGCAAGCCATGAAAACTTTAACTGAAATCATCCGCGCCGAAATCGCCGCAAAAGGCGTTTTGCCCTTCGCGCGCTTCATGGAACTCGCGCTTTACTGTCCTGAAATTGGATATTACGAACAACAAAAAGACAATGTTGGCCGGCGCGGCGATTTTTATACCAGCGTCAGCGCCGGCGAACTTTTTGGAGAGCTGCTCGCGTTCCAATTCGCCGAATGGCTGGAAGAATTAAAAAATGCGGATTGCGAGTTGCGAATTATCGAAGCTGGCGCGCACGACGGAAAACTGGCCAAAGACATTTTGAACTGGCTGCAGTTGAACCGCCCGAAACTTTTTGAGCAACTTGAATACGGCATCCTTGAGCCATCGGCGCGTCGGCGGGAATGGCAAAACGAAACGCTGAAAAATTTCGCACCGCGCGTCCGCTGGCTTTCACGATTCAACGATTTGAAGATTCAACGATTCAACGGAATTATTTTCTCCAACGAACTCCTCGACGCCATGCCCGTCCAACGTTTCGGCTGGGACGCAAAAAATAAAAAGTGGTTCGAGTGGGGCGTCGCCGTTGACGGGGAAAAATTTGTCTGGTCGCGGATGTCCGAGCCGGTTTCCGGTTCAACGGTTCAACGATTCAACGATTCGCAATTGGAATCCGTTTTGCCCGACAATTACACCGTCGAAATTTCTCCAACCGCCGAAAACTGGTGGCGCGAAGCCTCCGGATTTTTGGAACGTGGAAAACTGCTCGCGATTGATTATGGCTTGACTGCCGACGAACTCTTTTCGCCGGCGCGCACGAACGGAACTTTGCGCGCATATTTTCGCCATCATCTTGCCGACGACATTTTGGCCAAAGTCGGCGAGCAGGATTTGACCGCGCACGTCAATTTTTCCGCGATTCAAAAGGTCGGCGAAGTGGCCGGATTGAAAACAGAAATGTTTTCCACGCAAACAAAATTCCTGACGCAAATCCTGGAAAAAAGTTTGCAGGACAAAACATTCGGCGAATGGAGCGCGAGCCGCACGCGCCAGTTTCAAACGCTGACGCACCCGGAACATCTTGGCCGCGCCTTCCGCGTTCTGGTTCAGTCGCGCTGAAGTTCGTAATTCAAAATCGAGAGGCAATAAATCGCCGCCGTCTCGACGCGTAGAACTAGATTTCCGAGAG
Organism: Verrucomicrobiia bacterium; assembly: GCA_036268155.1. Taxonomy (GTDB): domain Bacteria; phylum Verrucomicrobiota; class Verrucomicrobiia; order Limisphaerales; family UBA11358; genus UBA11358. The sequence goes on from DATAUQ010000097.1 coordinate 10,460, forward strand.
AAATTGGCTGCGCGTCGGAATTCTGAATCGCGCGCAATTCATCCAAAGTAAAATCGCCTTCCGGCCCGATCCAAACACCGACGCTTTGCGGCAAGCGTTTTTGCTTTGCTTCAAACTCGCGCAAAATTTCATGCGGATGCCGCCGTTCTTTTTGCAACGAACCGACGAGCGAGAGGTCAAATTTTTCTTTGCGCGCCAGAAATTGTTCAATCGTCACCGGCGCTTCAACTTTTGGTAGCCAAGCCGCTCCACATTGTTTGATGGCCTCAATCGCCACGTTCTGCCACTTGTCGCGTTTATTTTCCGAGTCTTCGTCGTCGAGCTGCGTTACCACGCGCTCTGACAAAATCGGCACAATTTTTCGCGCGCCCAGCTCGACGGATTTCTGGATGATGCTCTCGATGATTTTCCCTTTTGGAATTCCGACCAACAGCGAAATGGAACAGGGCGGGGCCGGGACAAAATTTTTCAGCGACACGGAAAGCGTCACGGCATTGCGCCCGCAGTCCGCAACCGTGCACATGAATTCATTGCCGATGCCGTCCAGCACCGCGACAAGTTCGCCGTGTTTCAACCGCAGGACGTTCAGCGCATGATGCGCCTCGCGTCCGTCGAGCCGGAGCGTTTCTCCGGCGCAGCATTCAGGCGACAGATAAAAACGGTGCATAAAAATCAGTGGCGAGTTACAAGTGATGGGTGACAAGAAAGCTCATCACACGCCACTTGTCACTAATCACTTAAAGAACTTCTTCGCCCTCTCAAAAAATCCCTGCGCCAGCGGCGCTTCCTTGCCGTCGCACAACGCGGCGAATTCCTGCAATTTCGCCTTTTGCTCATGGTTCAATCGCGACGGCACTTCCACTTGGACGCGGACGTGCAAATCGCCATGACCGTAGCCTTGCAGATTTTTCACGCCCTTGCCTTTGACGCGAAATGTCGCATTCGGTTGCGTGCCGGCGGGGATTTTCACCGCCGCTTTGCCTTCGAGCGTCGGCACCTCGATCTCCGTGCCGAGCGCGGCCTGGACAAAACTCACCGGCATTTCGCAGATCAAATCATCGCCGTCACGTTTGAAAATCTCGTGCTCCTTGACGTGCAGCACGACGTAAAGATCACCGCTCGGCCCGCCGCGAAAACCCGCCTCGCCGTTGCCGGACGAACGCAGCCGCGAACCGACGTCCACGCCCGGCGGAATCCGCAGTTTTATTTTTGAACTGCGCTGATGTTTGCCGTTGCCGTGGCAAGTCTTGCACGGCTTTTCCAAAATGCGCCCCGCGCCTTTGCAATGCGGGCACGTCTGCGCGATGCTGAAAATCCCGCGCGACATCAAAACCTGTCCGCGCCCGCCGCACGTCGCGCACGTTTTCAGTTTTGAACCGTGCTCCGCGCCGGAACCGTGGCACGTCTCGCACTTGTCGAGTTTCGTGACGGAGATTTCCTTTTCGCATCCGAGCGCCGCTTCTTCCAGCGAGATTTCCAAATCGAAACGCAAATCATCGCCGCGCTGCGGTTGCGACGGGTCTTGCTGCGCGCCACCGCCGAAAAGATTTTCAAAAATGCTCCCGCCGCCCGCGCCGCCGAAGACTTCGCGGAAAATGTCCATGGGATCATGAAAGCCGCCGGCGTTGCTGCGGGCGCGGTGGCGCGGGTCGAACGCCGCGTGGCCATGCTGGTCGTAGGCGGCGCGTTTGTCCGGGTCGCTCAAGATTTCGTAGGCCTCGCCGAGTTCCTTGAATTTTTCCTCGGCGGAGTGGTCGCCCGGATTTTTGTCCGGGTGATGTTTCACGGCCAGCTTGCGGTAAGTTTTTTTGATCTCCTCAAAAGAGACTTCGCGGCTGACTTCCAGGACTTCGTAATAATCGCGTTTGGCCATTTCAATCCACTTTCAAAAGCGGGCGCAAAACTTAAGGAAACGCGCGCAAATGGCAAGGTTTATTGGCTGACCGTTTTGACGCAATTCCGCAATGTTGATAAAATTTGTAGAACCGTAAATCAAAATTGCCAAAAGCTCCGTTCGGGAGCAGCATGAGGTATAACATGGTGAAGATGAAATCATTTCGGTTAAGGATTTTTATTTCGTGGCTGTGTTACGCCATAGCGATAAGGATGATTCTTAGTCATTTTATAATCCCGCTGTTCGTCGTGTGCCTTTTGGCACCAATCGGCTTGCGTTATCTCATCAAGCCAATATTCCCAAAACGGAAATTTTCCAAGCTGCTTGGATGGGCCATGTTTCTCACCATTGTTGTTACCATTCTGTATTGTCGGTGGCTTCAGTTCTCTGATTCATGTTGGCCGATTTTTGTTGATGGATTGCTGGTAGCCTTTGGAATGTTTCTAGTTTTTACTGCCTATCACGACATCACGCTTTGGATGACCGAATTTGTGAACATCCCGTTCAAGGAGTTCGTAGACGGAATGAGAAAATCGCCGCCTTATCTGATTTCAATTTATGTGATTGTCCTGCCATCCATAGGATTTTCCTGGTTCTTTTCCAGTCATGGATATTATGAAATCCATATAGTTCCATTTATTCTATCCGTTTACGGAATGGTTCTCGGCGTGATGTGTGTCTGCTATGGATTTCGACGCAAATTGACCTCGGGATTTCTACGAATTGTGGCTATGTTTTTCATAATTTCTTATTGGGCGTTAATTTTCCGGCCTGTTGTTTGGCCATACCATTGCACTCCTTGGGCGGCGCATCGAGCGCGGCAGAACATCGGCTTAATCCGTCCGGGCATGACTGCTCCCCAAGTGTGGGAAACCTTGGGACTGACTTCATATAGATTTCCAACTCGTCGCTCGGGCAGCGGCAGTCCTTACGCTTGGCCAATCAACTATCAATTGTGGCCCGGTGATTGTTTGTATTGTCGTTGGAATAACACTACAAACCCGCCGATTTTAGTCCTCGGGATTATGAAGAATAGCATTTACGATCTTACCCGCTGGTGATCTTATTTTCAATTTTGCTCGGTTAGGCATTCGCCGTTTCTTTCATTTCCGGCTCGACCCACTTGTTGTGTTCTTTGATGAGGTCCACGAGCCGTTCCACCGCCTCGGCTTCGGGGATGTTGAACTTGATCGGAGTCTTGCCGACGTAAAGATTGATCTTGTTCGGCGCGCCGCCCACGTAGCCGAAATCCGCGTCCGCCATTTCGCCCGGCCCGTTCACGATGCAACCCATGATGGCGATCTTCACGCCCTTGAGATGCTCCGTGCGCGCCTTGATGCGCGCGGTGACGGTCTGCAAATTGAACAGCGTCCGCCCGCAGCTCGGACACGCGACGTAATCGGTCTTGAAACTGCGGCAACCGGCGGCTTGCAAAATATTATATGCGAGCCGTAACGATTGTCCGCCGCCTGCTTCGCCACGAATCAAAATCGCGTCGCCAATTCCATCCGCGAGCAACGAACCGATGACCACAGACGCGCGGAGCAGGGCGATTTTTGGCTCTAGTGGCGCGGGCATCTTGCCCGTGTGTTGATCGGTGTTGGAACTTACGGGCAGGATGCCCGTGCCACTATCAAAGTTGATGCAATCCTTGAGCAGAATGGGATTGTTGCGGCCGAGTTTTTTTAATTTCGCCGCGAGCAAACGGAACGCGGTGATGGTCGGAAGATTCACGCCGTCTTTCACGGTCACAAGCTGCGTCTCGCAATTGATTTCAAAATCCTGCGTCGGATCAATTTCAAAAATGTTCAAATCTTCATAAACCGCTTCCGGCTTCACGTCATCTTTTGGACGGATTTTCGGCGCGACTTTGTCCCAAGTCGCGCGTGTGACGACGACGCGGATCAATTGTTCGCCGCCGCATTTCACATTTTCGTTCAGTTCAATCTCCGGCGTCTCGCGCTTCTCGAAATGGAACGGGTCAAAGGGAAATGTTGAATCGTTGAAATGTTGAATCGTTGAATTGGTCAAAATCGGAATCTGCGCGAGCAAATCGGTGCAAACCTCAATTTCGCGCGGCGAATCTTCCGTGAGAGAAACACGAATCGTGTCGCCAAGCCCGTCACACAGCAACGAGCCGATGCCGATGGCGGATTTGATGCGCCCATCTTCGCCTTCGCCAGCTTCGGTGACGCCGAGATGAATCGGATAATTCCAATCCGCGCCTTCCTGTTCAAGCCGCGCAACCAAAAGACGATAACACTCGATCATCACTTTCGGATTGGACGATTTCATTGAAAATTTGAAATTATGAAAATCGTGTTTGCGGCAGATGCGCGCAAATTCCAGCGCGCTCTCGACCATGCCGAGCGGCGTGTCGCCATAACGATTCATAATGCGGTCGCTCAACGAACCGTGATTGGTTCCAATGCGCAACGCGCGTTTCAATTTTATCGCCTCAAGCACAAGCGGCGTAAATTTTTCTTCGATGCGTTTGAGTTCGGCGGCGTATTGTTCGTCCGTATATTCTTTCGTCGCAAATTTTTTTGAGTCAGCGTAATTGCCCGGATTCACGCGGACGACTTCAACCCATTTTACCGCTTCCATCGCGGCATCCGGCTTGAAATGGATGTCGGCGACAATCGGCACGAGACAATTTTGCGCGCGCAATTCGCGGACGATGTTTTGCAAATTCGCCGCGTCCTTCACGGTCGGTGCGGTAATACGAACGAGTTGGCAGCCAACGGCGACGAGTTCCAAAGTTTGTTTCACGCACAGCGCGGTGTCCATCGTGTCGCACGTCAGCATGGATTGTTTCACGACGGGATGATCGCCGCCGATGATAACGCCGCCGTTTTTCGGATCGCCG
>DATAUQ010000098.1:0-10992 GCA_036268155.1 Verrucomicrobiia bacterium
AGAATGGAATTTCACCGCCGTTTCGCACAAAAAAAGAATTTTGTCCGGCGAACTCATCAAGCGGCTGCGCGGAAAATTCGCACCCGGTTCGCTGCTGCATTACGGCCAGGGCAAATGGTATCCGGGCGAACCGCTGCCGCGTTACGCGCTCGCGGCGTATTGGCGCAAGGACGGCGTGCCGATCTGGAAGGACGATTCGCTCATCGCGGACGAGTCAAAAAATTACGGCCACGGCGCGAAGGACGCGAAGGAACTTTTGTCACGGTTCGCCAGTTTGGTCGGCGGCGATCCGAAGCATTTGATTCCCGCCTACGAGGACGCATTTTATTACACTTGGAAAGAACGCCGTTTTCCGACGAACGTCACGCCGGAAAAATCCAATCTCAAGGACAAGCAGGAACGCGAACGCATCGCGCGGATTTTCCAGCAAGGGCTTGGATCGGTCGTCGGCTACTCGCTTCCCATCAAGCGCGTTACCGGCGGCTGGATGACCGGCCAATTGTTTTTGCGCGACGACGACACGCTTTGGTTGATTCCCGGCGATTCGCCGATGGGCTTGCGTTTGCCGCTTGATTCAATTCCGTGGGTGGCGGAAAAAGATTTTCCGTGGTTACGGCAGCAAGATCCGTCGAATCCAAAACTGCCCAAATTACCAAAGGAATTTCCGTATCGCCAAAAATTTGTCGGTCGCGCAGATTCACCAACGCTGCCCGGCGAAGGTCGCGGCCAGCGCGCGCAAAAACTTGGCGAAAAAATAAAACCGCTCGAACCATTGCCGCCGGACGAAAATCCGTTGCGCCGTCCCGCGCCCGGCCAAAGCGCGCCGTGGATCATCCGCACCGCGTTGTGCGTCGAGCCGCGCGACGGACGTTTGCATCTGTTCATGCCGCCGGTCGAGACGACGGAAGATTATTTGGATTTGATCGCCGGCATTGAGACCGTCGTTACCGAAATGGGCACGCCGCTCATCATCGAAGGCGAGACGCCGCCGCGCGACCCGCGCCTGAACAAACTCGCCGTCACGCCCGATCCCGGCGTCATCGAGGTCAACATGCACCCGAGCAAGTCGTGGGACGAACTCGTCGAGCGCACGGAAATTCTTTACGAGGAAGCGCGGCAGACGCGGCTCGGCACGGAAAAATTCATGCTCGACGGACGCCACACCGGCACTGGCGGTGGCAATCATATAATTATTGGCGCAGAAACGCCGACTGATTCTCCGGTGCTGCGGCGTCCCGATTTGTTGCGTTCGCTGTTGACGTATTGGCAGAACCATCCGTCGTTGAGCTGGCTGTTCAGCGGCTTATTCGTCGGCCCGACGTCGCAAGCGCCCCGCATTGACGAGGCGCGCAACGATTCGCTTTACGAACTGGAGATCGCGTTCAAGGAAATGGACAAACAAATCGGCGCGTTCGGCCAGACGCCGCCGTGGCTGGTGGATCGTTTGTTCCGCAATCTCCTGATTGATTCGAGCGGCAACACGCATCGCTCCGAGTTTTCCATTGATAAACTTTACGCGCCCGAAAGCAGCAGCGGTCGCCTCGGCCTCGTCGAGATGCGCGCGTTCGAGATGCCGCCGCACGCGCGCATGAGCCTCGCGCAACATTTAGTTTTGCGCGGCCTCGTCGCGAAATTTTGGAACGAGCCTTACAAAAACGATCTCGTGCGCTGGGGCACGGACATCCACGACCGCTGGATGCTGCCGCATTTTTGCGAAACGGATTTCCGCGATGTCATCGGCGATTTGAAGGAAGCCGGTTATCCGTTCGAGTTCGACTGGTTCGCGCCGCATTTTGAATTTCGTTTCCCGCGCATCGGCGATCTGGAACAACGCGATCTGCAAATTGAATTGCGCACCGCGCTCGAACCGTGGCACGTCCTCGGCGAAGAACCCGGCGGCGGTGGCACGGTGCGTTACGTGGACAGCTCGCTCGAACGCCTGCAAGTCAAGGCGAGCGGACTCATCGGCGACCGTTTCGCCATCACGGTCAACGGCCATCGCGTGCCATTGCATCCGACGGGCAAGAACGGCGAAGGCGTTGCCGGCGTGCGTTATCGCGCGTGGCAGCCGCCAGTTTGCCTTCAGCCCACGATCAAATCGCATGCGCCGCTGCGTTTCGATCTTTACGACACTTGGAACAAGCGTTCGCTCGGCGGCTGCACCTATCACGTCGCGCATCCGGGCGGACGTGGCTACGACACGTTTCCCGTGAACAGTTACGAAGCCGAGGCGCGACGGCTTTCAAGATTTTTCCGCCACGGCCATCAGCAGGGAAAATTCACGCCGCCGCCGGAAATTCCGAACGGAGATTTTCCGTTCACTCTGGATTTGAGAAATGTTTAATCGCACGAATCAATTTGAAATGGGGAGCGCGCGCGTCTCGCGTGCGAGTTCGGGCGTCGCGCCCGAACTCTCGTCACACATTTCAATTTTTTCGTTTGAGGAAAAATTAGTTGAACGAAGTTTTCGGCGCGACGCCGAAAACTGCACGCGAGACGCGTGCGCTCCCCAAATAATTCCCGCCATCTGAATGTCTGACGAGGCTCGCAAAAAAGATTATTCACGATTAGATTTCACGCGCCGATGATCCAATCGCAATCTCAAACCGCGACGGGTGAGACCAGCTTCGCCAAGAAGGCGACGCCGGAAAAATTATTGGCGGGTTACAAACCGGCGAAGGGCGCGTTCGACGAATTGCTCGCGGCCAACGGCGAGCCGCGTCCGCATTACGCGAAATTGATCGGCGCGCTGGAGGAATTCAGCCCGAACGAATTGCAGCATCGCGCGGACACCTGCCAGCGGCTCATCCGCGAACAGGGCATCACTTACAATGTTTACGGCGACCCGCGCGGCATGGAACGTCCGTGGCAGGTGGACCCGATTCCGTTTATCATCGCGCCGGACGAATGGCGCGCGGTCGAAGCCGGTTTGATCCAGCGCGCGACGCTGTTGAATAAAATTCTCACGGACTGCTACGGCGCGCAGGAATTGATCCGCACGCGCTGGCTCTCGCCCGCGCTGGTTTTCGGCCAGCCGGATTTTTTGCGTCCGTGCCACAACATCCGCGCGACGGCGGACACGTTCCTGCATTTTTACGCCGCCGACCTCGCTCGCTCGCCGGACGGGCGCTGGTGGGTGATTTCCGACCGCACGCAAATTCCGACCGGCGCGGGCTACGCGCTCGCGAATCGTCTCGTGACGTCACGTATTTTGTCGGAATCGTTTCGTGAAAATAATGTTCATCGCGTTGCCGGATTTTTTCGCGAGACGCAAAGCACGCTTGCCCGTCTCGCGCCGCGTCCATCCGAAAATGCGCGCGTCGTGATGCTCACGCCCGGCCCGCACAACGAAACGTATTTTGAGCAGGCGTATCTCGCGCGTTACCTCGGCTATATGCTCGTCGAGGGACAGGATTTGACCGTGCGCGACAATCACGTCTGGCTGAAAACCTTGAGCGGCCTCGAGCGCGTGGACGTGATTCTGCGCCGCGTGGACGATGATTTTTGCGACCCGCTCGAATTGCGGAACAATTCCATGCTCGGCGTGCCCGGCCTCGTCGAGGCGTTGCGCGCGGGCAACGTGACCGTCGCCAACGCGCTCGGCAGCGGCCTGTTGCAAAGCCCGGCGTTCATGTCGTTTTTGCCGGGGCTGTGCCGGCATCTGCTCAGCGAGGAATTGAAATTGCCGTCCGTCGCGACGTGGTGGTGCGGACAAAACACCGCGCGCGAACACGTTCTCAAAAATCTGGACCGCTTCGTCGTCAAACCCGCGTTCCGCAATCACGCGCAAAATTTTGATTCGGAAAAACCGTTTGCGTCGTCCGAACGCGACGAACTGAAACGCCAGATTGAATTTGATCCCGATCTGTTCGTCGCGCAGGAGCGCGTGGAATTTTCCACCGCGCCGTCGTGGGACAACGGCGCGCTCGTGCCGCGACCCATCGGCCTGCGCGTTTATCTCGTCGCGAGCGGCGACGGCTATTGCGTCATGCCCGGCGGCCTCACGCGCGTTTTGCCGGAGAGCGACAGCAATTTTGTTTCCATGCAGAGCGGTGGCAGCAGCAAGGACACTTGGATCGCGTCCGAAACGCCCGTCGAGGAAGTCACACTGCTCCACAGCACGAATCAAAATGTCGAGCTGCGCCGCACGGGAAACAATCTGCCGTCGCGCCTCGCGGATAATTTTTTCTGGCTCGGCCGTTATTCCGAACGCGCCGACGCCACCGCGCGCCTGCTGCGCAGCGCGTTGCTGCGCTTCAATCCCGAACGCACGGGCAGCGCGCTGCCGTTGCTCTCGCCGCTGCTGCAAACACTTTCAACGCAAGGCCAGTTGCCCGGAATTTTGGAACAGCCGGAGTTGAGCCAGAATTCCGAGGCGTTCGAGGCGGAATTGCTCGCGGCGATTTTTGATCCGGCGCGACCGGGAAGTTTGCGGCAGATCGTTGACCGCCTGCAGATGCTCGCGATGTTCGTGCGCGACCGCACGTCCAATGACATGTGGCGCGGCTTGAGCCAGCTCAACGAAGGGTTGGGCGGCAGCGACACTTCGCGACGGCGCGGCGTCATGCTCGCGGGCGATGCCGTTGGAGTGTTGAATCAAACTTTACTCGGCCTCGCGGCGTTTCACGGTCTCGCGCGGGAAAACATGACGCGCGCGCAGGCGTGGCGTTTTCTCGACATGGGATTGCGGCTCGAACGCGCCGTTTATCTCGGCACGTTGCTTGATGCGACGTTGCGTTCGCCCGAAGCCGACAATCCCAGCGTGCTCGAAGCTGTTCTTGATGTCGCGGACAGTTCCATCACTTATCGCTCGCGCTATAATTTATTGCCGCACGTTCCGGCGGTATTTGACCTCGTGCTGCTTGACGATAAAAATCCGCGCTCGGTTTTGTTTCAAATCGTGCAGCTCACGCAGCATTTTGAACGGCTGCCGCTCGAACGCGAAGCCGCGCGTCCCGATTCCGGCAAAAGCATTTTGCAGGAATGTCTCGCGCGCCTGAACAACACCGACACGCGCGAACTGGCCACGTCGCAGGAAAATTTGTCCGCCAGCAAAGTCGGCAACGCCATCCAGCAAACCTTGCGCGACCTGCCGAAATTGTCCGACGCCATCGCCGCCGCCTACTTCGCGCACTCGGCGATCTCGCGGACGGGACGGTAAAACGAGCAATGACCTACAACATCATCCATCGCACGATTTACGAATACGCCGCGCCGGTCACGATGTCGCATCACGTCGCACGGCTCGAACCGCGCGCCACGTCCACGCAGGCGCAGGAAAATTTTTCGCTGAAAATTTTCCCCGAACCCACGTTGCGAAAGGCACGCACGGATTATTTCGGCAACCGCATCTGCCTTTTCAGCGTGCAGGAAGTCCACAGCAAACTGGAAATCATCACGCACAGCCGCGTGGCCGTCAGCGCCAAAAAAATTGCCGTGCCGGAAATCACTGTCGCGTGGGAGCAGGTCGCGAAATTGTTCCGCAATCCGGTTTCTCCAGAAGTCGTCGAGCCATATCAATTTATTTTTGACTCGCCGCAAGTGCGCGCGTCGCTGGATCTGGCAGATTACGCGCGCGAAAGTTTTGCGCCGGACGTGCCGCTGGTCGCGGGCGCGCTGGATTTGACGAAACGGATTTTCAAGGATTTCAAATTCGATTCCAAAGCCACGACCATCGCGACGCCCATCGAGGAAGTTTTCGAAAAGCGGCGCGGCGTCTGTCAGGATTTCGCGCATCTCGGCATCGCGTGTCTGCGTTCGGTCGGTTTGCCCGCGCGCTACGTGAGCGGCTACCTGCGCACGCACGCGCCCGAAGGCAAAACACGGCTCGTCGGCGCAGATGCGAGCCACGCGTGGTTCCAGATTTATTGTCACGGCGTCGGCTGGCTGGATTTTGACCCGACGAATAATGTCCAGCCGGCGGAGGAACACATCACCGTCGCGTATGGCCGGGATTTCAGCGATGTCAGCCCGGTCGCGGGAATTTTGACCGGCGGCGGACGGCACGCCATCAAAGTTTCCGTGGACGTGGAATCGGCCTGAGCGGCGGGTTCAAAGATGATTTTGCAGCCACAGCAAAATTTTCTTGAGCCAGTCGAAATTGAACCAGCCGCGCGTGAAGCCATAAAAAGCTAGCAACAGCGCGCCGAAAATCGCCGTCCATTCCCAGCAGAGAAATTTTTGTTTGCGACCCTTGATGAAAAACAGCGCGGCAAAAATGTTCGCCGCCGTCGCAATTCCCAATCCCCAAAACATCAGCAATCGTCCGGTGGTCGCAGATGAAAATTGCACATTGCCAAAATGATCACGCGTCGCCGCCGGCAAACCGATAAGCAGAAAAATCAGCAGCGCGCAATTCGTTGTGATGATGAGAAATCGTTGCATGAATTGGAGCGCGGGCGGCTCGCCCGCTAATTTTTCAGCATACGGATGAGCCGTCCGCGCTCCTGTCCGTCAATTTATTTTCTCCGCGATTTTATATTTGAACATCCGCCGCTGCATCCAGCGCACCGCAAGCAAATCGTAAAACGAAGCGAACAGCCGATTCCATACACCGTAATGGCTTTGACCGGCGGAACGCGGATTGTGGCGCACCGGAATCTCCGTGACCGTGAATCCCTCAATCTTGAACAGCGTCGGCAGGAAACGGTGCATCCCTTTGAAAAATTTCAGATCCGCGATGCACTCGCGTTTGAAGGCGCGATAACAGCAGCCCGCGTCGGAAATGTTTTCGCCGGACAATTTATTTCTCACCCAATTTGCGATGCGCGACGATGCGATGCGGATAAAACCGTCGCCGTGTTTGCGCGCCTCAATGCGCGTGCCGCACGCGCAGTCAAAAAATTCCAATGCGGACAGAAGTTTCGGCGCGTCCTGCGGGTCATTCTGCAAATCCGCGTCGAGCGTGACGATGAATTTTCCGCGCGTCGCCTTCATGCCAGCCCACAACGCCGCCGATTGCCCGCAGTTGAAGGCAAACCGCAGCCCGCGCACGCGCGCGTCCGCCGCCGCGAGTTCCTTCAGCACCGTCCAGGAATTGTCCGAACTGAAATCGTCCGCGATGACGATTTCATAATTCCGTTTCAGCGGGTCGGTCGCCTCGCGAATGGCCGCGACGAGTGCGCGCAAATTGTCCTGCTCGTTGTGGCAGGGAATGACGAAGCTGATTTCGACCGAGGTTATTTCAGCGCTCAAGGTGGCGTTAATTTTTAGCAATCAACGCGCGGCAGCAAGCGAAAAGGCTCACCACGAATAATGCACCGTGTAAATTACGGTCTTTTCCTCGTCGGGTTTGACCGACACGCGGAACTCGATGGTCTGCGAATCTTTTTTCACGAAGTCGTCGGACTTGGCCGTGATGTTCCAGTTGTTCCAGCGATAAAGATGCTCGACGACGCGGATTTCCACGGGCGCGTCTTTTTTTCGATTGCGAAGTTTGATTTCAAATGATTCGTCAATCGTGTGTGCGCGCGTATCAACGTGAAAATCGGTTTGCTTGCGTTCGCCGACGAGGTCGAAAGCGTTTCCAGTTGTGACGCGAACCGTTTCATTGCGCGGCGTGTGGTCAATTTCGTTTTCGCCGACGAATTGCAATTGCCCGTCCGCATCGCGCCGATAAAAGCGCAGCTTGCCCGCCGGCAACGCGATGCCGAGCTGGTTCGTCTCCGCGTTCTTGAACTCGCGCATGACGGAGATTTTCTTGTTATCGGACTGGCCGTAACCCTGGTCATAATTCAAGCCGTAGAATTGATAACCTGCCGCGCCGTCATAAACATAAATCGTCGGCGCATACATTTTCTCGGCGTGAACGAATTCGACCTGCTTCGTCTCGTGGTCATGCAGCGTCGTCGGGCGTGCGATGGAATAAAGATGAAATTCGTCGAAGGCTTTTTCGGTGACGGCGGGGGCGCTTTCATTCATCGCTCCGGCAGCCAAGGATTCAACCATTCGATAGCGAATCTGCGGCGGCTGAATTTTGTTCACATCGCCGGCCATCAATTTGATTTTTGCATTTTCAAAAGTTTTTCCGCTCTGATTATTCATCGTGATCCAGCCGACCAGATCCACCATATCGCCTTTTTCCGGCGAGACAAGATTGTAACTCGCGCTCCAGTCAAAACCGCCGGTGATGTAGCCGACTTCGGCGTCGAACTTGCCCGGCTTGTCGGATTGCAGCAGCCAGTTGAACGCGGGCTTCAGAATCGTGTCGTCGCCGAGGTCGGGAAACAGCGGCTGGCCGGGCAAGGTGAATTGCAATTTGCCGTCCACTTCAATGATTGGCTGCTGCGCCTCGCCGCCGGGAACAAAACCGCTGCGGACAATTTTTCCGGAAATGACTTCACGCGTCTGCGTGTTGTCCTTCATCCGCTCGTTTTGAAAATCAATCGTCTTGCCCTCGAACAGCGAGAGCAGCAATTCCTGCGATACTGGGTCGTTGCGATAATTTTGCTCGAGGATTTGCAGCGAATGTTTGCCCGCCGGGTCGCGCAAAATCACGGAATCTGGCTCGACTTGCGCCGTCGCTCCGGAATAAACCACGGCGTTCGCGCCGGATTTCAAGTCCAATGGCACAGTGTCGCGCACGACGGCAAAATTCTGGTTGTAAATGGTCAGCGCAGGCTGCGCGGACGCGGCGAGCGTTGCCGCCGCGCCGAGAAATAAAATTAAGGCGAGTGTTTTCATAATTTTGTCCGTTGTCTTTCGATTCATAGCCGAATGATTGGACGGCGTCGCGCAAAAAATGCTCCCGAAAAATTTTGCACCCGGCAAAACTTCAGCGAGCCTGAAACTTTGGGTTCACGCGGAAATCTATCTCGCGCCCCTTCCACGACGGCTTGCCGACATTCTTAAACTGCCCGAACTGGTAACGCCACGAGATTCCATAAAACGGGTTGTTCGTCGGCCAGAACGAAATGATGTCCACACCGATGGCCTTCGCCATTTCAATGGCGCGCGGGATGTGCTGCGGATGGTCGTTCCAATTGAACAAAAGATATTTCCATTCAAGGATCGGCTGTTCGAGTCCGCGCGCGTTGCGATACGCCACCATGTCGCGCATCGCGGCGTAGGCTTTTTCAAAATTGCTGCCGAGCATGTATTTCCCGCACATCTCGTCGCTGATGCCGTGGACGGAAAACTGGATGTCGCTCAAATTCAAAGCCGCCTCGCGCTTGGCATCCGTATTCAGCAAAACTCCGTTCGTCGAAACGCGGATGTAGGCATCGGGATTTTTCGCGCGCAGCAGCGGCAGCTCCTGGCAGATCGTCGGCGACAAAAACGGCTCGCCAAGGTTCAGATAAAAAATCCGCTCCATCTTGAGCCGCGCCGCGAGATCGGCCATCTGGCTCAACTCGGCGAGCGGCATCGTCTTTTTGGTGCGAACGTTTGCCGCGCCCTCGCGCGCGCAGCCGATGCAGTCCACATTGCACAACACCGTGTTTTCCAAAAGCATTCCGCGATATGGCAGGCGCGTTTTGGGCGGCGCTTCATTTTTTTTTAGCCGACGAAAAGAGCCGCAGCGCACGCAAGTTGGGATTGGAATTTCTCCTTCCGCCAGTTCGTCGCGGAATTTTTGAGCGACCGGGCCGAAGAAAATTTCCTCGAACGAATTCTTCCGCAGATCGCCGATGTGGCCGGTGCCGTCGTAATCCTGGCAGTTGCACGAAACGGTCAGGTCGGAATTGATGGTGATGTCGTAATCCGCCTCGCCGACGAGCGCGTTGCAATAATATTTCTCGCCCGTGACGCGCGCGCGCAGCACGAGCCACCATGACGTGACTTTTCGGACAAAATCGCTGACGCGCCAGTTGAAGCGCGCCTTGGGATCGCGGATTTTGCGCGGTGACGGTGCGGTTGCCATGAGAAAATAATGGCCGCGCTCTGCTAATTTAGCAAACGATACCAGTTATCACGCTGATGCGGCTCGAGGCCGAGGTCTTTGATGAGCCGTTGCATATCGGCAACGGTCATGCGAAAAGTTGTTCCGGCCTGCGACACGACGTTTTCCTCAATCATGATGCTGCCGAGATCGTTCGCGCCGTATTTCAATGCAACTTGTCCAATTTCCAAACCTTGCGTTACCCACGAACTTTGGATGTTCTTGAAATTATCCAAATAAATCCGCGCCAGCGCCTGCGTCCGCAAATACTCGTGCGCGCCGACGGTCGGTGCTTTCAACTTCGTGTGCTCCGCCTGAAACGTCCATGCGATGAACGCGGTGAAGCCTTTCGATTTGTCCTGTTGCGCGCGCAATCGTTCCAGATGCTCGATGCGGTCTTCAATCGTCTCGACGTGGCCGAACATCATCGTCGCGCTCGACGCGAGGCCGAGGCGATGCGCCACGTCCATGACTTCGAGCCAGTCATCACTCATCGCCTTGAGCGGCGCGATGCGTTTCCGCACACGATCCACGAGAATTTCCCCGCCGCCGCCCGGAATCGAACCGAGTCCGGCCTTCACGAAATCACCGATGATTTTTTCCAGCGGCTCGTTGAACACTTCGCGGAAATGGATGAATTCACTTGGGCTGAATCCGTGGATGTTAAAAGTGGGAAATTTATTTTTGACGTGCGACAGCAAATCCAGATACCACTGCTTCGTGAGCTTCGGATGATGGCCGCCCTGCATCAAAATCTGCGTGCCGCCGAGCGCGATGGTCTCCTCGATTTTTTTGTCCAGCTCGGCGAGCGTGATGACGTAGGAATCGTCGTCCTTCTCCACGCGATAAAACGCGCAGAACTTGCAATAGACATTGCAGACGTTCGTGTAATTCACATTCCGGTCAACGATGTAAGTGACGATGTCGTTGCCGCGCCCGTCGAAATCCTTCGCCTTCGCAATTTGCCGCCGCCGATCCGCGAGCGCGCCGAGTTCTTCGAGCGGCAGATGATAAAGCCGCAGCGCATCCGCCTGGGAAATGCGTTTGCCATCCCAGACTTTTTGCAGCAACTCGTCCAATGACGCGTCGTAAATCACGGTGAAAGTTTAGCGCGT
>DATAUQ010000099.1:0-4069 GCA_036268155.1 Verrucomicrobiia bacterium
GACGGTGAGTTCGCCGCCGAGGTGTTCACGGAATTCATCGAGGCCGGTGAGGATTTGAAAATTGCCGCTCGCGTCGGCTTTCAACAAATCGTCCGTGAACAAATTAAAACCGAGTTGTTCAAGCAATTTCAAAATGCGTTCGCAGGATTGCGCGTCGAGCAAGCCGATTTCCCGCGAGTAAATCACATCGAGCGCGATGCCGATGGCGACGGCCTCGCCGTGCGGGATTTGAAAGTTGGAAAGCTGTTCCAGTTTGTGCGCCGCCCAATGGCCGAAATCAAGCGGGCGCGCGGAGCCGGTTTCAAACGGGTCGCCGCTGGTGGTGATGTGATCCAAATGCAATTCGGCGCAGCGGCGAATCAAATGTTTCATCGCGGCCGGCTCGAATGAAATCAGTTTTCCCGCGTCGCGCTCGATTTCGTCGAAGAAATTTTTGTCGCGGATGCAGGCGACTTTCACGGCTTCGACGTAGCCGGAGCGCTTGTCGCGCGGCTTGAGCGTGGCGAGCAAATTAAAATCGTTGATGACGGCAAACGGCGGCGCGAATGTGCCGATGAAATTCTTTTTGACGAACGCGTTGATGCCGTTTTTCACGCCGACGCCCGAATCGGCTTGCGACAAAGTTGTCGTGGGAATGCGGACATGGCGCACGCCGCGATGTGCGGTGGCGGCGGCAAATCCGGCGACATCGAGCAGCGCGCCCCCACCGATGGCAATCAAATAGGAATGTCGGTCAATGTGATAACGATCAATTTGTGAAAGAATGTCGGTGACGATGGTGATGGAATTTTTTGATTGCTCGCCTCCGGCTACAAACAGCGGCGTGCGGACGAGTTGTAATTGTTTCGTGTGTGCGGAAAAATAATTCTCAATCTGGCTTTCCAGTTTTGGCTGCGATTGGGCGAGCGCGTCTTCGAGAACGACGAGAACTTTTTTTGGCGTTGTGTCGGCCAGCGCATTTTTCAAAACCGGATTGGCCGGGGCAAAAACGTCTTCGGTGAAGAAGACGCGCAGTTGCCAGGCGACTTGGATGGAACACTGAATCACGGACATGACTCCAATTTGGAATCGCGGACGGAGATTTTCGAGTTTTTAATTTCGGCTTGCGAGGACGCTCGGCCCACCAAAATTATTTCCCGACCGGTTTGTCTTCGGGAATTCTCATGCAGTAAAATGAGCGATAGACGAAGACGAGTGCGACGATAAAACAAACCGAGCCGATGGCATAAGACAAATGCGAGTCGGGATGTTCCTTTTTCATCGTCACGGCGATTTCGGTCGCGAGCAGGCCGAAGAGCGTGGTGAATTTGATGATCGGATTCATCGCGACGGAACTGGTGTCTTTGAACGGGTCGCCGACGGTGTCGCCAACGACAGTGGCCGCGTGAAGTTCGGTTCCTTTCTGGCGTAAATCCACTTCAACGATTTTCTTGGCGTTGTCCCACGCGCCGCCGGCGTTCGCCATGAAGATGGCTTGAAATAATCCGAAGAACGCGATGCCGATCAAATAACCAATGAAGAAATACTGGTTGAAAAACGGCAGGCCGAGCGCGAAGGCAAACACGACGACAAAAATGTTGATGAGTCCGCGTTGAGCATAGACGGTGCAAATCTCGACGACTTTTTTGCTGTCCTCGATCGAAGCGGTGGATTTTTTGAGGTCCATGTTTTTCTTGATGAACACGACCGCGCGATACGCGCCGGTGACGACGGCCTGCGTGCTTGCGCCGGTGAACCAATAAATCACCGAGCCGCCCATGAGCAGGCCGAAAACGATCTGCGGCTCGATGAGGCTCAAGCTGCTGGCGGCATTGCCGAATGCGCGTTCGAGCAGCATAATAATGCCAAAAATCATCGTCGTCGCGCCGACGACCGCCGTGCCGATCAAAACTGGTTTCGCCGTGGCCTTGAATGTGTTGCCCGCGCCGTCGCCTTTTTCCAGTTCAAGTTTCGCGCTGCCGAAATTGGGTTTGAAGCCGAATTCTTTTTCGATTTCCGCAGCGATGTTTGGCGCGCGTTCGATCTGGCTCAATTCGTAGACGGATTGCGCGTTGTCGGTGACGGGTCCAAAACTGTCCACTGCGACAATCACCGGCGCCATCGCCAGAAAACCGAACGCGACGAGGCCGAACGCAAAAATCGGCGCGGAAAATGAAAAGGCCGGCGGCATGAGCGCGTGCAGGTCGGGATTTTGCGAAAACAAATACGCGATGAACATCAGGAACAAAATCACGAGGCCCATCCAGAACGCGGAAAAATTTCCGGCGACGAAGCCGGACAAAATGTTCAACGACGCGCCGCCCTGTTCGGACGAACGCATGATTTCCTGGACGTGCTTGGATTTCGTGCTGACGAAAATTTTCGTGAATTCCATGATGAGTCCGCCGGCCAGCGCGCCGCAGGAAATGATCGCGGCGAGCGTCCACCAAAGATTCGGCAACGGAGCGCCGGTGGCGTCGGTGAAGTCGCCGAGCAGAAGTTTGCTCGCGGCGAAGGCGGTGATGATGGCGAGAACACAATTGATCCAGACCAGATCGGTCAGCGGCGATTCCCAATTAAAATCTTTTTTGCCGCCGTAACGGATTTGGCTGACGAATTTATTAACGTAAAACGAAAGCAACGACGCGACCACCATGAGCGTTTGAATCGCAAAAAGCCAGATGATGAGTTTGCCGCAAAGAACCGGCGAGGCGATGAGCGCAATGGCGAGAAACGCAATCAGGGCAACGCTCGTGACGCCGTAAGTTTCAAAACCATCGGCAGTCGGGCCTACGGAATCACCGGCGTTGTCGCCGGTGCAATCGGCGATGACGCCGGGATTTTTCGGATCGTCTTCGGGCAGATTGAAAACAATTTTCATCAGGTCGCTGCCGATGTCGGCGATTTTTGTGAAGATGCCGCCGCCAATTCTCAATGCTGAAGCACCGAGCGATTCGCCAATCGCAAATCCGATAAAGCACGGCCCGGCAAGTTCGCGCGGGATGAACAGCAGGATGCAAATCATGCAGAACAACTCCACGCAAACGAGCAACAGCCCGATGCTCATGCCGGATTTGAGCGGAATAAAAAGTGTTTTCAGCGAATCGCCCTTAAGCGCGGCGAACGCGGCGCGGGAATTGGCGGTCGTGTTGATGCGAATGCCAAACCACGCGACGCCGTAGCTGCCGAGAATTCCCAAAATCGAGGCGGCAAGGATGATCACGACGCTGCCGAAGGATTTGTGCTGCAGTGCGGCGAAATAATAAATCATGCACAGCGCGATCAAAATCCAGAGCGCGGCGAGAAATTTTCCCTGTTGCAGCAGATAGGTTTTGCACGTTTCCCAGATGACATGCGAGACGTCGCTCATCAATTTGTGCACCGGCAGCGCGCGCGTCTGCTTGTATTGAAAAATTCCGAACAGCGCGCCGATGACGCAAACCACGAGGCCAAAATACAAAATCGCGTGCGCGCCCAAGCTGTCGTTCAAAAACGAAACGCCGGGTTGCTGCAAGTCGGGCAGATTGATGTCCGCGTCGCCGGCGAAGGCGTTCACTCCGCAAAACATTGCGGCTAACAAAATGATGCCTCCAAAAAATCTATTCTTTCGTCCCATAAGGGATGCGCAGTTTGCATTAGCGCATTGTGATTTTCCAGCATTTTTGTTGAAGAATGTGGATTGCCGCCCAAAACAATTTTTCCGATGAAATGAATCGCGCTTGCCGCTGTGCGCCGCTTCTTTCATGCTTCTGCAAATGGCCGAACCTATCGCTTCCACTTTGAACAAACCTGACGCCGCTTTGGAAATGACGCTGCGTCCGTCGCTTTTTTCCGATTTCACCGGCCAACCGCGCGTGAAGGAGCGATTAGAGATCGCCGTTTCCGCTGCGAAACAACGCGGTGAGGCGCTCGACCATATTTTGTTGAGCGGCCCGCCGGGTTTGGGAAAAACCACCATTGCAAACATTCTTGCGAAGGCGATGGGCGCGAATGTCAAAGCGACGAGCGGCCCGACCATTGAAAAAGCCGCTGACCTCGCCGGACTGCTCACGAATCTCGAAGAAGGCGACGTGCTGTTCATTGACGAGAT
>DATAUQ010000100.1:0-21985 GCA_036268155.1 Verrucomicrobiia bacterium
TTCAAGTCCGTGAACTGGATGAGAAACGACGCGTGGCCGATCCAGGTGATGGCGACCTCGCCGTGCTTCAATTTTGGGAAGACCGGGCGGCGCGGCTGGCCGTGGCGCGGTGTGAACCAGCCCTTCAAGATCAGCTCCTGAAAAAAAGTGCGCGGGTTGAAATGCTTCGCCGGCGTCAAGTCTTTGAACGAGCGCGGCAGTTTCCGGCGCGGCGCGGGACGGCTGGATTTTTCTTTCGTCATCGGCGATTAGACTTTAGCACTCGCCGCGCGTTCGACCAATTTGAAAATTAAAATCTCGCCTGCTTGCCGCGAAGAAAATTTGCAGCGCGTCTAACTGTTAGACATCAAGTTCTTTATTCTTTTCCATATTGATCTTAAGAAACACGCCGCCAACCCAAAAATTAGCAAAAAAACGAGACAATATTTAATCACCACCAATCTAAATGTTTCAGGACTATCATGCTGCGAGACCAAATTAAACAAAACAGTCCCTCCCCTGCCATGCTTAGTAAAATTATCAATTTCTCCGCTTTTTATGCCATTCACAACTACCCATAAAAGAACTCCGTCTAGCGAAAGCAGCAACAATGTGGCTATTAAAAGCATTAACAATTCACTCCAAATCTGAAGCGTAGATTTTGACGTGTCTTTGTTAAGATACATACAGTTTTAGGAACCTAACAATTATTAGGCGCTAAATTTTGTGGCCAATCCTGTTTCACGATTTTGACTTTGCTCCCGGCAAAATAATTTTTCAAGCGTTTTCGCTCCGAAGGAGCTGTGGAAATTAGCCAGACACGAAGTGTCTGGTTGGCGGCAAAGTAAAATTCCGTCCTGAAGGGACGGCGGAATTGCCCGCTGGTTTTCCATTGTCCCGTCGGGACAAATTATTTTTCGCATCGTCACCAGCCACTTCGTAGCTGGCTAATTTCCGCCGTCGCTTCGCGACTAAAAAATATTGACTAATTCATCAAAGTAATGGATTATTACTTCATGGCTGATTTGGATACCTTAACCCTCACCGCGAAAGGTCAGGCGCAATTTCCCGTCGGTTGGCGGCGTCAGGCCGGATTGTTGCGCGGCGGGCCGTGCGACGTGCGCGTGATTGACGACGGACGCCAAAGTTTGCTCATCACTCCGCGCGCCCAAAAACGGCGCGGTGCCGTTGGCTTGCTGGCGCATTTGAAACGCCAAAAACTTCCGTTTCCCAAAATCGAACGGCACGTTTTGCCTTACAAATGAGTTATCTCATTGATTCCGATTTGATTTCGCTGGCGCATAAAAAATTTCTGCCGCAGCCTTTGGAAAAATGGCTGGCGCGTCACGAAGCGGAAACTTTCATCAGCGAAATCACAATTGCAGAGATGCGGTTTGGCGTGGAACTCGCGCCGGAAAGTCATCGCGAAATTCTGGCGGCGCAGGTTGCGGCCACCGAAAAAAATTTCGCCGCAGCCATCGAGCGGGTGAATCTGGAAACGTTGCTGCAATGGAAACGTGTGCTGGCATTCTTAAAAAAAGAAAAGCGCACCGTTTCATGCGAAGACACATTGCTGGCTGCGCAATGTCTTGCCGCCGGACACATGATTGCCACAAATAACCTTAAAGACTTTCAACTTTTCGCGCCGCTCGGATTGCAAGTGGTGAATCCACTGCTTTAATTTTCAAATCTGCGTTTGCGGTTAAAATTTTTTATGGCTGGCTTGGAAAAACAACTTGATAAATTTCTCCGCAAAAAACCGGTGCTTGGCAAAAATGTTTTCATCGCCAAAAACGCCACCGTCATCGGCGACGTGACGCTCGGTGCGCATTCGAGCGTGTGGTATGGCGCGGTGTTGCGCGGCGACATCAACCGCATCGTCGTCGGCCACCACTCGAACATCCAGGACAACGCCGTGCTGCACCTCGCGGACCATTTTCCGTGCGTCGTCGGCAACTGGGTCACGGTCGGCCACGGCGCGATTGTCCACGCCTGCACCGTCGGCGACGAAACGCTCGTGGGCATGGGCGCGGTGATTTTGGACGGCGCGGTCATCGGCAGGCAATCGCTCGTCGGCGCGAAGGCGCTCGTGACGCAGGGAACGAAAATCCCGCCGGGTTCGCTCGTCCTCGGCGCGCCGGCGAAAGTCGTCCGCAAACTGACGAAGGCAGAATGCGCTGGATTGAAATGGTGGGCGGAAAAATATGTGGACAACGGCGCGTATTGCTTGAAGCATAAAATCAATGTCCAAAGCGACGCACAGGCGTGAAACATCTGGGAACCTTTCGCGCCCGTGTTGTTTTAATCTCCACAACCTACCATGACACCGACCAATTTTGACGCGGCCCGCGAGACTTACCAAAAAATCGCCGCCAACATCTCCAAAATCATGCGCGGGCAGGCCGATGCGACGCGCCAGTTGCTCGCCGCGCTCGCGGCGGGTGGCCATGTTTTGCTGGAAGATTATCCCGGCACGGGCAAGACGACGCTGGCCAAGGCGCTCGCCCGCTCGATTGACGCGCAGTTCAAGCGGCTGCAATTCACGCCGGATTTATTGCCTTCGGACATTTTGGGCGTCTCCGTTTTCAGCCAGCGCGACCAGCAATTTCATTTTCACGAAGGCCCGGTGTTCACGAATATTTTGCTCGCCGACGAAATCAACCGCGCCTCGCCGCGCACGCAATCGGCGTTGCTTGAAGCGATGGGCGAAGGACAGGTGAGCGTCGAGGGCGAACGACGAAATCTTTCGGAATTATTTTTTGTCATCGCGACGCAGAACCCGGTGGAATTTCGAGGAACTTATCCGCTGCCGGAGGCGCAGATGGACCGTTTTGGGATGCAATTCACGCTCGGTTACGTTTCGCCCGCCGAGGAAGTCGCCATCCTCACCGCGCAGGAACACAATCATCCGCTGGATGAATTGAAACCCGCCGTGTCGTTGGCGGACGTGGTGGCGCTCAAGCACGCTGTCGAGAATGTGCGCATCAGCGATGAATTGAAACGTTATGCGGTTGACCTCGTTTCTGCGACGCGCACGGTCAGCGGCGTTCAACTTGGCGCCAGTCCGCGCGCATCCATCGCATTGATGAAGACCGCGCAGGCGCTGGCATTGTTTGATGGTTTTGACTTCGTCACGCCCGAGCAGATCCAGAAACTCGCCGTGGCCGTCATCGCACACCGGCTGGTGCTGGAACCGCAGGCGCGCTTTTCCGGCGTGACGCAACGCAGTGTCGTCGAGGAAGCCATCAAAAAACTGCGCGTGCCGGCGTGAAAAGAAAATGCAGGAGGCGGAATGAAGAATGAAGAAACAAAATTCGGCGCCGCTCCAAGAAAATTTCCGGCGTTGTTCATTTTCAACCTTTCGTTCGTCTCGTGAGCTTTCTCTACAAACCGATTTACTGGATTTACTGCTTCACGAGCAGCCTGTGGTATTGGTCGCGGCGGCGGTTCACGCGAGCGGGGTTGTGCGTGGCAGGCGGTTGCATCGTGGCCGGCGCAGTTGGGCTGGATGTCGAGAACACCGTCACCTATCAATCGTTTGCGCTGTTGCTGGCGCTTTTGATCTCGGCCTTCGCGTGCAGTTTTTTCTTCCGCGCAAAATTTTCTGCGACGCGTTCGTTGCCGCGATTTGGAACGGCAGGACAGTCACTTCATTATGTCGTGCGGGTGAAAAACCTCGGCACGAAAATACAAACCGGCCTGACATTGCTGGAAGAACTTGCCGACCCGCGTCCGGCATTTCCTGAATGGCTGGCGTTTCAGATGGCCGAAAGCAGGCGCGTCCGCCCGTTCCGAGTGGCGCAGCGGCGGCATAAAAATCCGTTCCGGGTCGCGACGGTGAAGGAAACGGAAATGCCCCCGCTGATGCCAAACGGGGAAATTGAAGTGCGCGTGGAAGTTTTGCCGTTGCGGCGCGGAATTTTACATTTTACCGGCGTGACTTTGGCGCGGCCCGATCCGCTGGGATTGTTCCGCTCATTCAGCAGGACGGCTTTGCCGCAGACCACCTTGATTTTGCCGAAGCGCTACCCGCTGCCGCCCATCGCATTGCCGGGCGCGTTGCGTTACCAGGAAGGCGGCGTGGCGCTGGCGGCGAACATCGGGCGCAGCGAGGAATTCGTCGCGCTACGCGAGTATCGTCACGGCGATCCGTTGCGGCATATTCACTGGCGGAGCTGGGCGAAGACCGGCAAACCCATCGTGAAGGAATTCGAGGACGAATTTTTCGTGCGCCATGCGCTCGTGCTCGACACGTTCGACGACGAACCGAACAGCGAAGTTTTGGAGGAGGCCGTGTCCGTCGCGGCGTCGTTCGCCTGCACGATCCTGACACAGGAGTCGCTGCTGGATTTGCTCTTCGTCGGCAATCAATCTTATTGCTTCACCGCCGGACGCGGCCTGGCGCATACCGACCAGATGCTGGAAATTCTCGCGTCTGTAAAAAATTGCGCCGACAAAAAATTCGAGGCGCTGGAACATCTCGTCATCAACCACATTTCCGCCGTGAGCGGCTGCATCTGTGTTTTTCAAAAATGGGACGCCGCCCGGAAAAAATTCGTGGAAAAACTGCGCGCACTCGGCGTGCCGCTGCTGGTGCTGGTCATCGTGCGACCGGGCGGAACGAAGCCGGACGCCGGGCCGTTGCGCGACGCGCCGGAAAATTTTCACGTCCTCGAAATCGGGCACATCGAGGAAATACTGGCGAAACTGAAATGAAAACTCCGCCGTTCCTTCTTTTGGCCGCGCTGCTTTTCTGGGGCTGGCAGTCGGAGTTTCTGATCGTCGGCGCGATTTTGGGCGTGATTTTGGAAAGCGCGCGCTTCATCAGCACGCGCTGGGATTTGGACGACGACGACTTCAACCGCATCTGGAGTTTCTGCATGGTGCTCAACGTGGCGTTGGCCGCTTACGTTTTTACGACCAATGATATGGGCGGCGGATTGAACGGAATGATCCACGGCAACACGGCCGTCAACGCCGTCAATTCCGGCGCGCTGGCCTCCACGCGGATTTTTCGCTGGCTGCCGATGACAACATTCGCATTAATTGTCGCGCAAATTTTCAATGTGCGCCAGTCGGTGCCGGTGACCGCCGTCTCGCTCGCGCTGCGCTTGCGGCGACGCAAAGGCGATAAGACGTTCACGGGACATTACCTGGACATTTCGTTTCCGTATTTCATGGTGTGCCTGCTTTCGGCGGGCATCCATACCAACCCCGGAACGCAGACTTTTTTCTGGGGACAATGCGCGCTGGCGGCGTGGGCATTATGGTCGCTGCGTTCGCGGCGGTTTGGAATGTTCGTCTGGGCTGTCGCACTGGCAGCAGTAATCGGGTTGGGATTTTTCGGTGAATTCGGCATCAACCAGGCGCAGCGTGCCATCCAGAATTTCAACGCGCAGTGGATGGCGCGTTTTTTCAGGCACAAGACCGACGCGACGCAAAGCGTGACTTCCATGGGCGACATCGGGGAATTAAAATTGTCCGCCAAAATCGTCATCCGGCTTGAGCCGAAAAATGTCGGGCAGATGCCGGCCTATCTGCGTGAGGCCAGTTATCGGATTTACGGCGCGCGAAACCGGACATGGTATGCCGGCGGAAGTCTCAATGATTTTGACAACGTGCCGCCGGAACCGGACAACACAAGCTGGGTTTTGATGACCAACAAGACGGACACGGCTTCGATCAACATCGCCTGTTATCTCGACGGCAGATCGCAGGACGGCGATCCCGAAGGCGTGCTGCCGTTGCCATCAGGCAGCAGCCGGCTTGAAAATTTGCCCGCGATTTCATCCGTCATCGCCCTCCAAAAAAACAAGACCGGCGCCGTCCTGGCCACAGGTTCGGGACTGATGATATTTGACGCGCGTTACGGCCCCGGCGTGACGATTGATTCGCCGCCCGATTTCAATTCCACCAACGATCTCGACCTGACTGTGCCGACCAACGAAGTTCCGGCGTTGAGACAGGTGATTTCGGAAATGAACACAGCCGCTGCGGATAATGAGCAGGCAAAACTCCAGACCGTCGAAAAATTCTTCTTCGATAAATTCACCTACAGCACCTGGCAGGGAAATGACAAAAAGGCGACCACGAATGCCACGCCGTTGACGCGCTTTCTGCTGACCAGCCGCAGCGGCCATTGCGAATATTTTGCCACCGCTACGGTTTTATTGTTGCGGCAACTGGGGATTCCCGCGCGTTACGCCGTCGGTTATGCCGTCCATGAAACGAGCGGCAGCGGCTACATCGTGCGCGAACGCGATGCGCACGCATGGTGCCTCGCGTGGAACAGCGCGACGAAATCATGGATGGATTTCGACACCACGCCGCCATCGTGGGTCGCCATCGAAAGCAAGCGCACGTCATTCATGGAATGGTTTTCGGACCTGAAGTCGTGGCTCGGTTTTCAGATCGAAAAATTCCGCTGGCATCAGGCACATTTGCAGCAATACATCCTTTGGTCGCTGACCCCGGTGATGGCCGTGCTGCTGTTTCACATCATTTTTCGCCGCCGCAAAAAACAAAAAGGCCGCGTGCAGAAAGAACGGCTGGAAGAAAAAAATTTCCGGCTTGGGCTTGATTCCGAATTCTACCTGATTGAACGCATGATCGCCGAACGCGGCGCGGCGCGCGAATCTTGCGAACCGCTTTCAATCTGGCTGTCACGCGCGACCGCCGACCCAAAGCTGGCTGAGGCGAAAAATTCATTGGAAGACCTGTTGCGACTCCACTACTGCCACCGCTTTGATCCTCGCGGCTTGAACGCACCCGACCGTGAGACATTGAGAAACAAGACAAGGGTTTGTCTGACACGCCTGGCGGAGACAAAGTGATCGAAGTCAGCCGCGCGGAATTCTCATCGCGCGAATTTTTTCCCGAATTTCAAAGTGGTGGAGGCGGCGGGAATTGAAACCACGAAAATCGTTTCGCATAACTTCGCAAAAATGCAGTTTTGACCGCATGAAGATTAGCTTTTTTTCGTTTCCAAAATTTTCACCTGAAGTCGGCATTGCGAAGAAAAACGAACAAAATCTGTCTCCAATTGTCTCCAAAAAATCATTTACTGTTTATGAGTTGATTTTACACTTCATCTCACACGTCTCGCGTTTTTGCCGTCTCTTGCATTCTTTTCCAAAATGACGGAATAAGAAATGCAAAAAAGAATCCAATAATTTTGGCGGGTAAAGCTGGGCGCGCGATAATGCAACACTCGCAAAACGGCGTCAAAACAGGCATGATGCTTTTGATGTCCGCGACTGTTCAAAAGGCGATAATTCCGTGGAAACGTTTTTGGTGTCGTTTCGGAGATGCAATCCATGTTGGAGAAGACCGACAGGGTTTTCTCACCGACCCCGAAGGCGAATTGTTCACGCGCCTTCACAATCCGCATCTTTTCACGTTCGACAAATTGCTGAATGAGAAATGCCTGATTCTATGCGGCGATCCCGGCACTGGTAAAAGCACTGTGCTTCAGCAGACAAAATCCGCCTTGGAAAATTCGCTTGGCGCAGACGGCAAACTTATCTGGTTGGAATTCCGCGACGTGCCAAGTGAATCCGCTTTTGCACGACGAACATTTGAATCAGATGTTTGGAAGCAGTGGCAAAACTCCACGGGCAAGCTTGTTCTGGTGGTGGATGGCGTTGACGAGGGTTTGGTTAAAATACCCGGCTTCGTCGCTTATCTGGCGAGTGAGTTGCGCAACGCGCCGATTCAACGGCTTCAAATCGTGCTTGCGTGCCGTTCTGCCGTGTGGCCGGTTAGCGAAGGCGAGCAGTTGATTGGGCTTTGGGGCATCATTGAAAAGCCCCCTGTTTTTGAGCTGTGTCCTTTACGCCATCGCGATGCCGTGCAAGCCGCAGAGATGTTGGAAATAGATGCAGTTAAGTTTATCCAGGCGGTTTATCAGCAAAAAGTCGTCGGACTGGCGGCATTACCGACAACTTTATTTTTCCTGCTGGATGAGTTTCGTGGTGGTGGCGCATTTAGTGGGACGCATCGAGAACTTTACGAACGAGGATGCCAGCGGCTTGCGCGTGAAAATGACCCGCGACGCATTACAATGTTGCGGGCGCTCCGAAATTCCGCACCGGTCTCAACACCGGATGAAATTTACGAAGCCGCGCGTCGCCTTGCCGCGCTCCTTCTTCTATGCGGAAAATCAGCAATCCATATCGGCCCGATTGCTGATGCAAGCGCCGAGGCCGATTTACATTTGAGCCAAGCGGTTGACAGTTCTGGCCTTGAAGCCAGCCCGCTCACAGAGGCCGTTTTTGACAACGCGGTTTGCAGCGCACTTTTTACGTCACGCGGCCCGCACCGGTTTGGATTTGCACATCAGACTTTCGCGGAATGTCTGGCTGCACAATTTCTGTCCCGCCTGGCACTGGTCCAAATAAGAAAACTTCTGTGTGCTCGCGATGCGGGAGAAGAACACGTCATTCCTCAATTAGCCGAAACCGCCGCTTGGGTCGCCGGTATTCGGGAAGACTTTTTTGACTACCTGTGCCGGATCGAACCGGAAGCCCTGATACGAAGTGACATTTCAAAAGTCCAAAATCACCGGAAACAAGATTTGGTTGCTGCAATTTTGGAAAAGGCGAAGCGCGCAGATTTATTTGATGAACGAAATTTTGACCGCTTTTTTAGCAGCCTAAAACACCCGCAACTTGCAAGCCAACTTCGGCTTTATATTGTGGACAAGACACTCAACACGGTGGTGCGAAGAATGGCAATGAGCATTGCGCGCGAATGTGAGGTGACTGAATTGTGTGATGACTTTTTACGCATGGTTCAAGATGCGTCCGAAGCCCAGCAGTTTCGAGATCAGGCGGCTTACACACTGGAGAATTTAACGCCGTCCGCCCGGCTTGCCGAACTAATCCCACTTGCAACAGGACAAACGAAGCCTGACCCGGAAGACACCATACGCGGCTGCGCCATCCGTCGGCTCGTCCCGGAATTATGGTCGGTCTCACAAGCCGTGCCTTATCTTCATGCGCCGCACAACGATCATTTTTTCGGTTCATATCATTCGCTCCTGAAGTATCACTTGCCCCGGCATCTCAAAGATGAAGACGTGCCATTGATTTTGGAACTGCTCGTCCAAAAAACTCATTGCTTTGACACCATAAATGCCTTTCAAGAATTAGCTGAAGCCGCTTTTGTCCTAGCACTCAAAAATCTTTCAAAGCCCGATATATGCCGGTTGGCGGTTCAAGTCTGGATGATGAAGGCAAAAAATTATCATCCATTGCCCCGCAATGCGGACTCGGCTGTGATCAAATTTTTTCAGGAACGTGAAGATTTACGCCGAGAATTTGTCGCAGCCATCGTCAACGACCCTCAAATATCCGCTGATGACG
Source organism: Verrucomicrobiia bacterium (assembly GCA_036268155.1). Lineage (GTDB taxonomy): Bacteria > Verrucomicrobiota > Verrucomicrobiia > Limisphaerales > UBA11358 > UBA11358. The sequence continues at coordinate 9,345 of DATAUQ010000100.1, forward strand.
TGATTCATTTTCGTAGCGGCCTTGGTTCGTTGTCCCCGCAGGACGATCTTGAATGGGCATTGGTTCAAATAGAGAAGTCGTCCCACGAACGGCGAACGGCATGGGCTTCATTGATCTGGTCGAGCTGCCAGCCTGAATCGGCCTGCAAATGTTGGGACTTACTGTTACGACAAATTAAAGAAATTCCAGAGCTGGAAAACAAATTCTCATGGCTGCGGGCATGGGATTTGGATGAGCCGATTGCGCGACAAGCGAAAGCGCAATGGTTGAAACAGCAGCGATGGAAAAATCAGCATAAAAGGCGAACACCAAGCCGGGACAATAAAAAATTACTGGAACAAGATTTTGCGGACATCGCGGACGGAAAAACTTTCCGTTGGATTGAGCTTTGCGGTCAACTCACGGTGCAAGAAGACCAAGCTCATATTTTTCACCCATTAACTCACGATCTCACCGAATATCCGGGTTGGAAATGTGCCGACGAAGCTCGGCGAAGCGTAATTCGCGATGCCGCTAGAAATTTCCTCTTAAAACACAGTGACGGTTATGCGGAAATTGGCGCTCCCACAAATTATTTTGAGCCTGGCTACATTGCAATCTGGCTGCTTCGTGATGAAATTCGTGGTGACGCGGAGTTAAAGACGGCAGTTGGCACGAAGTGGATTGATGCCTTGATTGGGCATTTCAACGGCGGGAGTGATTATTATCAGGAAACGGCGGCGCTGGCGTATGAATTGAATCCCGACGCAACCCTGCGCGGATTTCTCCGGGAGGCGAAAGCCGATGATAAGCAACACGGACAAATTCTTTCACTGCATGGTTTTCGCAAATGTTGGGACGCGCGTTTCACTGCTGCGGCGTTGGATTTGATTCGCAATGGCGAACTGAAAACCGGCAGCATCGAGTCCATTTTTCAATTCGTTGCGCCAATCGCCCCGACGGAAGCTGCTGCTTGTGCCGAACCGCTTCTTGATTCCACGTCCCTCGCCAACGCGGCAAACGAAGAACGAACTGTTGTTGTCTTGGCAGCGTGCATCGGAGGAATGCCGACAGCAACATGGAATTTTGCGTGGCCAATAATCGAGGCCAGCCCGACTTTGGCAGAAAAAGTTGTGTTGCGGATTGCCGACCGCTTGGACTACGACCGGAATAAATATCTGCCGCTGCTCACGGAAAAACAACTGGCCGATCTTTATCTGAAAGTTCACAGTTTTTTTCCGCCTGAAACCGATCCCGATTTTTCTCGCGGTGGATTTGTAAGTCCCCGCCAAAGCGTCGTGCATTTTCGCGGGGACATCATCGGTGCGCTGGAAGCGCGAGGAACAGAAGATGCGTGCAGCGAGCTTTTGCGGCTGGCGAATGCTTTACCACGAGAAAACCTGTGGCTGCGCTGGCGCTATTACAACGCCCGGACGAGTAAGCGGCGTAAATCGTGGATTCCATCTACGCCCCAAACTGTCCTGTCCCTAGCCGCACGTCGCGAGGCACGGTTCATTAGTGACGCAGATGATCTGTTGGAAGTTGTGCTGGAGTCGCTGGATAGATTTCAAACCCAATTGACTCAAAGCACTCTTCCTCGAAGTGAAGTGTTTTGGCTTTGGGATGGTGCTGATACCCGGCGGCACAATTTTCGTCCTCGTGACGAGGCATTTTTATCGAATGAGATTGCACGCTGGCTGCGCGATGATTTGGGTCAGCGCGGAATTGTCATTGGCCGCGAAGTGCAACCGCGTCTTGGGCAACGCACGGACATCCATGTCATTGCTGTGCCGCTTGAACAGACATCATCTTTGCAAAATATAACGGTGATTATTGAAGTCAAAGGCTGTTGGAATGGCGAAGTGCGCACTGCAATTGACGGACAGCTTGTTGGCGACTATCTCCGTCCCAATGGCCTGACACACGGAATCTACCTGGTCGGTTGGTTTGTGTGTGACAAATGGAGCAATCCGCAGAATAAATTGACGAGCCAAACATTTGCCGACGCGCAACAAGAAGTTGTTCAATTTGCCGCCGCGTATGACGGCAAAGCCAATCCAGACCGTGTTGCTGCAATCGTGCTGGACTGCCGGTATCCTGATTCAACAGCAACTTAAAATTCAGATTCTAATTCGGACATAAAAGAAGGTTGGCCATTTCCAATGCCCAAATAAGTTAATCACAAATCTTCCTGCGTGAAAACTTCTGCGAGCGCGTGATCCTAAAAGCAAGCTCCCCGGAGCCGGTCGTCGTGTCAATTTGGAGCGCAGCCGGATGAGGCGAGCAATAGATTGACACGACGACCGGCGACATACAATCGAATCCCGATTCACGCGCACGCAACGCGCAATCGCGTAACGAAAAGCTTCGCAAAGGATGCTTTGAATTGCTCGATTAGGTGAGGGGGTTGCTATTTGCACAGTGCACGCAAAATGCGTGATAGGAGCCTCGGAATATGCTTGCGAGCCAGATCATGTTCCCAAATCCGAATCACTCGCCAGCCACACTTGCGAAGATCACGATTCACGCGTTGGTCGCGTGCTTTGTTTCCCTTAATTTTCTTTTTCCAGAATGCACGATTGCTGGCCGGCATATTGAAATGTTTTGGACAGCCATGCCAAAAGCATCCGTCCACAAAGATGGCAATTTTTTGTTTTGAAAATGAAAAATCTGGCCTGCCAAAAATTGAGATATGTCTTCGCCAACCCGTTATTTTATTTTGTCGAAATAGGCGAGCCAGCGCGATTTCAGTTTCTTTATTTCCGCGCCCGCGAATCCGTGACATAACTTCGGAGCGTTTCGCCTTGGTGAAGACGTCTGCCATATCGGCTAGTCCAGCGCGGCAGCGAACATTTCCACGAGTGAGCGCAATTTCTTCAAGCCAAGTCCTGGGCGCATACGAAGTTGATCCCATGTTAGCACGGCATAGCTGGCAACAAGGTCGCGACGTTTGCTGGGAACCCACACCTTGCCGGTGTAAGCTTCCAATCCCTCGATGGTGCGGGCGTCGTTGGTAAATTTTTTGCGGATTTTGTCCCACTCCGGCGCAAGAGCATCCTCCTCACAAGTGGGAGCAACAAAGGCCGTCGCCGAGAGCTCGTCCTCCCAAGCCTTGGACAGCTTGAGCTTTTTCTTTCTAAACTCTTCCCAGCACTCCGCCCGTTTTGATACTTCACCCACGTTGCCAGTTTGTGCCAGCAAGTGTTCATTCGCAGCTTTGCAGACTTCAGTGATTGTATCGCATAGAGTGGGCGAAACTTTTTGTTCGTTCCAAATGGTTTCGAGATCAATCCGCTGCCCGGATTTCTCGGCAAGCCAAGCGATTGTGTAGGCGACGATGTTGGCTCGATAACCGCCAAATTCCTGCGCCGAAACGAGTTTTTCCGTGGTGCGGAATAAAATCGCCTTGGCAACTATGTGTTTGAAGCAATTCAAGTCCACCAACGGTTCGCCGTCCTCATCGTGCTTTTGAGCGAACTCGATAAAGTTCTTTTCCGCGCCTTTGCAGACCAGATGCGGCAATGCCATCCATGAGTGCTCAAACTTTGCGAGGTCGGTTTTAGTAAATTTTTGATGTGGCGGATTTTGTTGTTCCCACTCGCGCATCCTCGCTGGTGTGCCTTGCCTTGTCATCAAGATATGAACCGCGTGCGCGCTCGTAATACCAATGTGTGCCGCGCTCCATGCCGCTTGCGGGCATCGTCCAGACGGTGCGCGACAGTTGTTCAAGCTGGTGATGAAATTTTCCGTTGGCGGAAAAGTCCGCTGTGTTCACCTTGTTCTGGCTGTTGGCGTATCTCGATATGAGCGGCACGATGTCCACCACTTTTGCCGGATCAGTCAGGACTGTGAGCTTCACTTGCACAACGACATCGGAAATATCCACGCGCTCCTTTTTCCACGCATGAAAGATGCTGGCCGTGGTCTGCCCGCCGTTGACGATCTGAAAATCTTTAACACTTTTCAAACGCGTATGGCCGTCCTTACCGCCTTCCACATCAATCTCGGCGGCGGTGCAACACAGACCGTTGTTGTATGCGAGAAAACGATGCGGCTCATCGCGTAATGTCTGCTGAAGTCCTTTGTTGACCTTGCCTTTGGCTTGGAGAAACGCGCGCACATTGCGTTCCAGCAATCGCTGTCCATGCTCGCCATAAATTTTTGCCAGCATTGGTGCAGGAAGAAACGCGAGGTAAGTCCGATACTCATTTTTTGCGGCCTTCGTGGCGATGCAGGAAATTGCGCCGCCATAATTCTTCGCAAAATCCAGTTCGATGATTTCGCGCTGGCCGACTTGCAACCGGCTTAATTTCTCCAAGTCCCACATCACATAGCGCAACTCCAGTCCCGGCAACTGCTCCTCCTCCACATCCGCTGCGCGCGTGCCAACAATCCCATCAGTGATAAAAAACAAACGCACGGTGGCGAGATTTTCCTTTGCCTCGTGGATTTGTCGCGCGGCCTCGAACACTTCGTGAGCTTCCTCCAATTGCGTGTGGACGCCTTCGATGGCTCGCCGGAGAAATCCCCGCGCCAACCCAAAATACTTTGCCACGTCCGGTTTCGACACGGTGTCGGTCGCACCATTGCCGTGATACAGCGCGACAAACAAATCCAGCGTCGCGCCGTCGCCCGACAACGCCCATGCGTTGATCTTCGCGGCAGGCCATCGCCCCCGGCTGGTGGCGGAGTGGAAGCAAACGTCCGCATTGTCGGCCTCGTTGTGTTCTGCCAGACGTTCCAAAACACATTCCGTGAAAGCGTCCTCGCGCATTTGCGGCGAGGCATCGTCCGCGCATTTCACCAACACTTCGTGGTGCAGGTCTTGGGCGAATTGATCTAATTCAGGCACGTTTTTTCCTTTTGAAATTGAGTCGCGGGCTGGCTACCAGCGCAGCTTTCACCGCGTCAGATTTTACGCGAAATGGCTCGCACGCGGCCACGCTCAACGCGTAGCTCGCATCGCCAACGCCCGCAGGCATGTCGGCTTCCACTAGGCTCGGAAACTTCGATCCGACGCGAAAGAAACCAACCGTGCGAACCGTATAACCACGATCCGCGTAACGCACAGCATGGGCATCAAGATAGCCGATTGCCAAAAGCTCATCCTCGAATTGCTCCCGTGCCGCCGTATCCGCCGCCAGCTTGGCGCGGAGAGAAGCAACCATTTCCGGCAACGTCTCACCGCTACCATCGCGCATATCCAGCGCGATGACATTCAGAAATAATGATTCACACGCGCTGTCGTCGAGTTGCCTTTCACTGGTGATTCGCACGACTTGCGGTTGCTTGGCGAGCGTTGTTTTTACTTCGACCGCGCTGCTCTCGAATTGAAAATCCTGGTGCGCCCGCTCTCCACCTTTCCAATTGTTGACTGCCGTTGCGCCAATGATTGGAAGCAAATGCTCCCGGAGAAAGTGAAGTTCTCCCCACAAGCCGCGTTGAGCTTCTTGGCTCAAGCCATCAAACGAGGCGGAGAGAAATTTTTGCCAGCGTGCAAGCTGGCCTATAAATGCGCGAGTCTGCGCGGCGGGATCGCCGGCGTCGGCCACACGCCGAACCAAATCTTCCGCCAGCGCAGTGAACACATCCGCAAAGCGCGGCTCTTTCAGCGCCACGCCGAAATGGGCGTTGCCGCCGACTGCCACGGTCAATGGTTCAAGACCTTTGCAACGCGGCCAGTGACGACGCGTCGGCACGGAAGCTGAAGGCAGACGCAGCAACACCGCCCGGCGACGCGATTCAAGTTCCAGCCCGACAAACAGCGGACAGCCAGCCGACGGTTGCGCCAATCGCAACAGCCAGCCGCTTGCACCGCTCTTGCCAGCGGCCGCGTCTGCTTCAAGCGCCTTCAATAAATCTTCAATCTGCATAGTCTTCGTCATGGAACGTGGCTTGCCATACTTTGTTGACCTTGTAATCCACGGCGCGAGCCGTGTGGCTCGACGGGAAGCTGAACGCCAGTCCCATGAAAGGCGGTTCGCTCACCGGCCAACGATTCTCTGTCGGCACGAGCGGGTAAATCAACAGCAAGCCGTGAGTTCTTGGGCGGAGATGGCGGGCAACTTCGCCATTGATGCGGGCGCGCTTCGCTTCACCTTCCGTGGGCGGCTTTCGCAGAGTGGTCAATCGTTCGGCAGTGCTGGCGAGCGTGCTTCTCTCCACACAACATTGCTGCAACAGTGCTTCCTCCGGTGGCGTAAAGAGTGGGCCGCCGCCTTCCACCGCACGTTTGGCAAGCAACTCCGCAAGCATGGACTCGTCTAAAATTAACTCTGCCAAATCAAGGGCTTGATGTGACGGGCTTTGGATGTTCGCGTTTCGTGTTGCGTAGAGAGACGGTGTTCCGCCATCCGGCCAAGAACCTTCTTCAGGTTTTCGTTCCGCCATGCCTGGATCGCAACCGGCAACCTGAAATTTACCTGCCTTGCCGTCTGTGTTCACTAACGCCACAGTCCAGTTCGTCAATTCACCCGCGCCAGCCTGTCGGCGGATGAATTCCATCAACTCCGGCTTCTGCAATCGCCATCCTTCGGAAGCAACGGAGAAATCGTGGAGCAACCCGTCGAGCAACTGCGCGGGTTTCACATTTTTCCAAAGCCATGCACCTGCAGTTTCTTTCGCCGCGCTCCGTCCTCCCAGCCCGTCGAGAAAACGTCCAACGAAATCAGCGTTGTCGCGAACCGTTTTTGTCGTGGTGACAAAGTGCGCGGTCTGCACAAGTTGGCCGGCATAGGAGAGGCGTTGCGTTCGGGCGTGCGACATCTTGTTCATCGCCGTCACCAGCAATCCGCCGGGATGCTCGCGCACCCGCAATCCGTAACGGCGCGGCGTCAAACCTGCGGCCTTCATCCGATCAAACTCGCGCCGCAATTCCACCTCGGCCAGCGCGATGTGCCGATACCAACGGCGCAGGTCTTCTGTGGTGAATAATCGGCACAAATCAAGATAGCCGGGGCGGTAGCCGAACCAACGCCCCATTTGCATGAGCGTGTCATACATCTGCGATGCGCGAAGAAAATAGCTGACTGAAAGCCCTTCGAGCGTCAGGCCGCGTGAAAGTTTGTCGCCGCCAACGGCCACAACATTGAATCCCTGGCGATGCGCCACATAATCCAGCGCGTCCGTCGCGTGACCATTGATTTCCTTTACTTCAATTCGCCCGGTGGCTTCGGGCAATTCGGCGGCAACCTGCGCCCATGTCACTTCGGGCAGGTTTTCGTCGGACGACATCGCCCGGATTGTGGCACTGGTTGGCTCAAATTCATCCTGCCAGAGTTTTTGCAGTTCCGAGAGTAACGTCTGACGCCGCTCACCTTCGCCGATGGCAAGACGACGCCGAATTGAGTCCACCTGTTGCTGGATGAGTTGCGCGACTTGATGTTGCACGTCCACAAAACGAGTGACGTGGACGAGCATGGAGTTGTGAACTTCCGATTGGCCGCGCGCCCGTCTAGCGGCGCAAACCAGCACAAAGCAATGCAACGCGCGTATCAACGAATCAGGCAACTCGTGAACATCGAGGTCTTTTTTGTGCTTCGGCGGAAAGACATCTTCATTATCGTCCACCAGACGAAACAAAGGCAGTTCCTGCTTCAGTTCGATTCCAGAATCGGGATCACCGTCGAGGCCAAACACGCGCGCCGGGCTGACGTAATTTGATGGCGGCGAAACATTCAGAATGAAGCTGCGCGGAAAAAGGTCTTCACCGTGCTTGGGCGTTTCGGCGTCCGGGTTGATGAAGATATTTGCAAAAGGTGTGGCGGTGTAACCGACGTATGCGCTTTTCTCGAAGGCATCGAGCAATTCGCGGATGCGACCGTTGATCGCGGTCACATCGTCATCGTCAGCCTGTTTTCCTTTGCGATCCTTTGTGTTGATGGAGGCGTTGTCAGCCTCATCGTCAATCACTAGGAGTGGCACGCCGCGAATGATTTTACCTTTTCCGCCGGGAATTTCCTCGCCTCTGACATGGAGAACCCATTTCAGCAGGTTCTTCAGGACACTCCCATTCTTCTTAATGACCAGCACGACTGGATGCCCGCCAATATCCACACTTGTGTCAGCCTTCGGCGCTCGAAAGTCACCGTCATCCAAACTGCTTGTAAGGGTCGTTACATGCAGTAATTCACCAAAAAGTTTCCCGACTCCGATCAAGCTGTTTGCCTGATTGAGATTCCTGTCCTTTTGACTGTCCCTCCCAAGAACACCTTCGTCCAGCCGGTATTGAGTCTGGCTGCGAAGGTTGTTGTGCATACCGGCGAGCACGATGATGAGTCGGTAGCCTGAATCAAGGGCTTTACAAATCAGGCCGCAGTAGTTGGCCGTTTTACCTGACTGCACGCTGCCAACAACCATTCCGCGACAATCCCAAGGCGGGTTTCGTTCGGGCTGTTCAAGTTTGCCGAGAATTTCATCGGTGAGTTTGCCCAACGAACTGACCACCGGCTCCGGCAGCTTTTTCTCCTGCTCAAGAAAAGCTTTGTAGCGGCTCCAGAATTTCCACTCGATGCTGCCGCGCCGGGTCGGAAGCCACTCGATGTGATCGGATGGGTCTTCCATCAACGTCGCATCCGGGACATACACATTTGCCTCGTGCATGAGTTGAGCAACGAGTGCGGCGGCATCAACTTCGCCCAGGCCTGCCGCGTGAGTGGTCTGCACTGCAAGCGCAACCTGCGCTTGGATGACTTCGGGCGTTCGGATGGGCTGCAAATTTAACAGCGTCACTGCAAGTGAACGGGCATGGTTGAAAGCATCGCTCATTTATTATCTTCCTCGGCTATGGTTTGAAGCAGTTGTGGAAATCGCGGAAACGGCTCGAAATGAGCCAGCCTCAACAGCGCATCCTTTCGCGACAGCCCGCCGGCGCGGAGCGAAATAAAAACCTGCCGCATGACTTCGAGAATTTCAGACTCTTTTGCGGCTTCAAACGGGCCAATCGTCTGGTCTGGCTTCTCCCGATCCGTAATGGTGATGAGCGGGACGGGAATTGTTTCCTCGATGAGCCGAAGCAGTGCGCTGAATTTCGGCACGTCGGCACAGGCCGCACGAACCTGCTTTACAAGAGGGTGGTCGCGGTTGACGCGATAGAACACTTGGTTGTGTTTTGCTGTTTGTTCCCAGAGAAATACCCGCTCCTGACCCTCGGCTGGAACGAGCTTTGCGCCGCGATGTGAATAAATGCGCTTCGCCACACTGCGCGTGCGTTCGCCGATGCGAACCAGTTCACGCCGCAACTTTTCAGGCGGGCGGGCGCGGGATTTGGTCACGTCAATTTCCCACTCGTGATCGAGCGCGTTTGGCAGGTCAACCCGGATGCGAGCGAGCTTGTAATGTTCCTCCTGCCGCCAACCTTTGATGCCCAACCAGTCGCCCGGCACGAGCAACCGGCAATTGCGATAAATATAAAATCCTTGGTGCGCGTTCCATCCGCGCAATCCTGCCGCAGAGCGATGTGATTCGGCATCTAACTTGGAAAGATGCGGAAGAACAAACGGTTCTACCTCGACGATGTGTCCTTGAAAACGGAGTTTTTCCACCGGGAGTCGCTGCGTTGCTGCTTCGTCGGAAAGAAATGGATCCCACGGCGTAATTGGTTGGCCGTTTAGCGAGAACGCAACGGCATTTCTGCCAGTCATCAGCCGGTGGAAAACTGCTGCAAAATGTTCGCCCACTTGTTCTGCTCGTCTCAAAAAAGCGTCCTCGTCTGCGTCGTTTTCGGTCGCAGTGCCAGCAGTGAGACGGTCGAGTTTTTCCCAAATGACAACTGTCCCTTGTTTCGCGTCGGCGAGCTTTTCGGCTAGTTTAGCCGCAAGTGCCGATGGGGTTCGGAGAAGTTGCCATTTGTCCGTTTGCGCGATGTGGTCGAGATCCCAGCAGCGAACGATTAAATCTCCACGATGCTGTTTCGTAAAAACCGTGACACGGCGACATTGGGAAAACGAGGCCGTCTTGAGTCCCAAACCGAAGCGCCCGAAATCACCTGGGTCTCGTAGTTCGCGCGGATTACGACTGCCAAGCCGCATCGCGTTAATGAGGGTTGGCTCATCCATCCCATTGCCGTCGTCAGCCAAAGCAATGGCGGAATTTTCCCCTGCCCAATGAAAGTGAATAGTGAGATGTCGTGAACAATGGAAAAGGCTGTTGTCCGCAAGGTCGGCAAGTGCGGTCGGAAGCTCATAGCCAAAAGCACGAAGGGATTCGACCAATGATGCGGCGTGCGGTGCGGCAAGATCGAATTCCAATTCGGCAACTTGATTCCCTCCGTTTTTCACAGACGGTTTATGAAGCCAGCTTCTCCCTTGCTTCCCGCACTTCCTCGACAAGGGCGGGGCTTCGATGGCACATCCCCGCAACGACCGCCTCGTTGCAATAAAGTTCGTCATCCTTGATTTCATCGGCCTCGTATCGTCGCCACGCTTCCTTGGCAACCGGAGCCAGAACGACAGGCCAGCCACTTTCCACATAATATGGCGCGATCAAACGCGGCTCGATTTTACGAATCTCGGCGTGGTTCACAACCTCGCTTGATAATTTTCTGCCGTGATCCAGCGCTCCATCGGGATGGAGTCCTGGGTAAAGGAATCCAACGGAAAACCAGCCGCGTTTGAATTCATCAACCGGCACTTTGCGAAGCGTCTTGTTGTCGGCGGCTTGCACCAATTCCATCAGCCAGTCAACAGCCTGGTTTTCGTCTTTGGGCAGCGGGTCAATGAGGAATTTGATTTGTTTTGATTTTTTCATGGCTTTATCCAAGTAGGTTTTTACTGCGATACCAATTGCTTCACTTACCAACGGCGGCACGGCATTGCCGATCACTCGAAACTGGTGCGTGCGTGCGATGGGAAACTGAAACCAATCCGGGAAACTTTGGATGCGCGCCGCTTCACGCGGCGTGAGCGAGCGGTTCTGCGTCGGATGAATGAACATCAAACCGTCCTTGCTCAAATGGGCGACAATGGTGGAACACGCCTCGTTCCGATGCTGCCGAGTGTAACGATCTTTGAAAGTCTCCCTGTCGTAGGGGAATTCAAACGGGACGCCCCTGTCCATCGCCTCCTTGGAATTTTCGCCCTCTCTCAACAAGGCGAAATCCCTCAAGTCCCGCTCGCTGTGGGGTCGCGCGCGATGGGCGGTAAGTTTTGCGGCGCGGCGCACCTCCAGAACATTGTAAAGATAGCGCCGACCAAATCGCTCGACATGTGCTTTGCGACGCTCCATGTCGTAATCGCAATTTTCCTCGCCCTCGCCAGCCTTGAGGGGCGGCAGGTCGCCGATGGCTTCCCATAACGGCGGATGGTCGCAGGCGCGCGGCGCGGGTTTGATTTCCGAGTGAAAATAATCCGGCAGGTCTAGGCGTGTGCCGATAAAAAGTTGACGACGGCGTTTTTGCGGCAAACCGAGTTCGACACAATCTTCAACTTGGGCGTGGACACGATAACCAATCGCACGCGCCTCTTTTTGCACCCGGATGAAGTATTCACCGCCGGATGCCGAGCGAATGCCAAGCACGTTTTCCATCACGAAAACTTTGGGCTGGAAAAATTCAACATATCGTAGAAATTCCTGATAAAGATAACGGCGCGGGTCTTCCTTCAGTCGCAGGCCATGATTTGCACCGTCTCGCTGGCGGGCTGTGCTGAATCCCTGACATGGAGGGCCACCCACAATTGTGTCAACATGATTTGCACCGATAAGTTTTGCCAGACTCGCTGGAGAAAATTTGGTCAGGTCTTTTTCCAAGACCTGTGGAACTGCCGGGAAATTATTTTTGAAGACTTCAACAGCTTCATGGTTGAAATCAATCGCCGCCAAGCACTTAAATCCGGCGCGTTCCATTCCAAGGCTGAAACCGCCACAGCCACAGAAAAGGTCAATGCAATTGTATTGGTTCATCCAAGATAGATTTAATTTGCTACCCAGGGTAGCGAAGCGGCTTGTCAATTACAAAATCAATTTTGAGCGCGCGGCGGTCTGGTTTTGGATTGGCCAAAGGACATGGAAAGTCCACGTCCATTTTAATGCCCACGACCACTCCGCGTTCGTGGACTGTCTTGGGACACAATTATCCCCGGACTGTGAGCGGACCGTTGCGTGAACTGCTTTGCGACTTGCCAACCGGATGCCAACCCGACTGCTTCGTGATTTGCTTCGCGGACTTCACCGGCAATTGTTCGGACATTTACCAACCGTTGCTACAGCCATTGCGTGGACATTCATCGTTGTTGCGTGAGATGTTTCTCGGCAACTGTTCGGACACTGCGCGGCAGTTGCCCGCTGCTTCGCCGGACGCAACGCGAGATGCCGCTCAACTTGCCAACCGTTTGCTTCGCGTCTGCCAAGCGGACTGCTTCCTGATTTGCTAACACTAATGCTAACTTGACTGCTTCGTGCCGTGCTTCGCCAAATGCCAACCATGTTGCTAACTGAAATGCTAACCTTGATTTCATTAAGGGGATGGTGTCTATCCAAAATGTTCCGGTTTTCAATTTCAGAAAACCGTTGCCATTCACGTTCAACTGAACGTGTCAAATTGAGTGATGATTGGCGCAGTGAACGTCCGTTTCTGAAATCGGAGCGGACGGAACAAATGTGGAGTCGCGGGATTTTGGAAACGGACGTTGACTGCGCTGCCGTCTAGGTTCAGTTCAGAGGCGATT
>DATAUQ010000101.1:0-4150 GCA_036268155.1 Verrucomicrobiia bacterium
ACTAATATCTGTCGAAGCATATTCGGTGATAGCTTGTCAGATTTGTTGAGTCCACTCACTTCGGCGATGAACGCAATATATTGTTGCTGACGTCCGCTTCCGTGTAACTCGCGCTTCCAAGCTTCAATGAAATCAAAGAAATTGTCATCATCAAGTAACTGTCCAACAGTCTTGGGAAGCCACTCCGACGATGTCCACGGAATGCTGACTGGAATTTTTGTGGGAAAATCCATAAACATAGAAAAACGCTAATAAGTAATACGCAGAAAAGCCAGTGAATCTATTTCGCTTCATGCAAACGAACACCTTCCCTTGCAAGCAAACTGCGTTTCCAATCCAATCCGCCGGAGAAGCCGCCGAGTTTTTTGTTCGCGGCCAGCACACGATGGCACGGAACCAAAACCGGAACCGGATTCGCCCCGCACGCCCCGCCCACGGCGCGGACGGCTTTTGGATTGCCGATCGCAGACGCGATTTCGCCGTAGCTTTTCGTCTTGCCGGCGGAAATTTTCAGCATCTGCCGCCACACGGATTTTTGAAATTCCGTTTTGCCCGTCCAGTCGAGCGGCGGCAGCTTTGATTTTTTCCCGGCAAGGATTTTTTTCAACGCGGCTTCGGTCGCGCGGTGCCATTTTTTAATTTTGGCGGGAATTTTGTTGGTAGGGTCGGCTCTCCGAGCCGACCGGACGCCACGGAGTGGCATCCCCACCTTTGGCCAATCAATTTCAGCCAGACCTTTTTCAGAATAGCGCGCGAGGAAAATTCCGTCACGCGTGACGATGGGTCGTTCGATAAAATTATTTTTCATATGATTTAACAATTCACGAGCTTCAGTGGGTTTTCACGAACATGGAGATGACGCCGAGCAGAATCAAAAAGAGCACGACGACGAGCAGGATGAAGCGGTTGCGCGCGACGCGCTTCTCGTAGCGCATCGGGCGCAGGCCGTGGACGCCGCCGTGCGCGAGATAATTCACGAGACGCGGATTGTTCGAGGTCGGCCCGTGAAAATGATTTTTCAGGCGGCTCCACAGCGCGGGCAAATCGTATTTGCGCACGCCGAGGTCGTTGTAATGGTCGGGCGATTCGGCCTCCGCACGCGCGGAGATGGATTTGGAATTGATCTCCTCAAACACCGGCTCGTGCGCGGCGGGCGACGGTGCGGGCGCGGATTTTTCAGAATTGTGCGGAACGGTTGCGCCGTGCGGAATGGCGGTGGAACGCAATTTGGGCGTGGGTGCGCGCTGGATTTGCGTGTCGAGTTTTTTGATCTCGGATTCGAGCGCGGCAATCTGGTCGTTGAGCGTGCGGGCGCGGTCGGAAATCGGGTCAGCTTTTTTTTTCGACGACGCCATACAAAACTAATTTTTGATTTATGATTTATGATTTACGATTTTTTCCAAGACATGGACAACTCGGTAAATCATAAAATGCAAATCGTTCAGTGCCGCAACAAAATGACGATGAATACGCCGAGCGCGCCCAATGCGACGAGCACGAGCGGCCATGTCATTGCCAAACCAATTTTACAAAGGTGGCCGAAGCTCAAGCCGGTGAGCGGCGAAGAAGTTGTTTGCGGTGCGGTTTCAACCTCGGTTTTTTTCAGCGCCTCGGGCGAGAGCGCAGGAAGTTTCAGGCGCGCGGTGTTCCATTCCATGCGGGCGTTTTCGATGGCGGTGAGCGCGCGGGTGAGTTCGGTGCTGAAATTTTCCTTCGTCCACGTTTCGTCGCGGACGGCTTCTATTTTGGTAAGCGCGTCGCGGAAATCGGCGATGGTCTTGACCATCTGCTCGGCCTCGCGGCGCGTGTTGAACTCGGCCTCTTCGAGCAGGCCGAGTCCGCGCGTGAGATTGTGGATCATTTCCTGGCGGCCAGTTTGAAATTCACTCTGGCGACGGCGTAATTCCTCAAGCGAGGAACGTTCGCGTTCCAGATTTTCCTGCGCGCGCTTCAGTTCGGCGAGTTTCTGCTGCGCCTCGACGACTTTGCGGTCCACTTCGTCGCGCGTGGGCGCGCGGAGCGGGTCGCTGGCGGAAGTCGCGGTGAACGGCGACTTGTGCGTTTGAAAATCGGTGTCCACAAACTCGGTTGAATCGTATTCAGCAGCCATGCGGCGAATTTAGCCCTGTTACAATTTTGTGTAAAGCGGTGTTTGCACTTGTCAGCAATCGGTGCGAGTCCTAAATTGCGTTTGTTCGCGTGCGATGAAATTTTTGACATGATTGAATTGATTCAAGTTCCGTATAGTCCGTTCTGCATTGTGCAGCGCAGGATTCTGGAGTTTTCCGGCGCACCCTTCAAAATCACCAATATTCCCAATCAAGACCGTTCCCTAATCTGGAAGCTCACCCGGCAGCGTTACTATGGCGTGCCGATCATTCGCGACGGCAAAAATGTGATTTTCGAAGTCGCCGACGATTCACAGGTCATCGCCAAATATCTCGACGAGGAAATGGAACTCGGTTTGTTCCCGACAAAATGGCGCGGAGTGCAATCTGTCCTGTGGAAATTCATCGAGAACGAAATTGAAGGCGCGACGTTCCGGCTCAATGACATTTACTGGCAGGAAAATGTTCCGGCGGCGGAGCAGTTGCAATTTCTGCGGTTCAAGGAGCGCAAGTTCGGGCGCGGCTGCATCGAACAATGGCGCAAAGACCAAAAAATCTGGCTCAAAAAACTGGAAGAACGATTGATCCCATTTGAAATCATTTTGACGCACCAGGAATTTTTGCTCGACGACCAGCCGCGCTTTGTGGATTTCGACCTGTTCGGGATGCTGGAAAATTTTCTCTACTCCGGCCATTACAAACTCCCCGTGCGCCACAAACAAATCCAGAAATGGCATCGGCGCATGAAGTCCGTGAAACATTCTGAATACAAGACGTAAAACGTGAAAAATTACATACTCGACACCAACGTCCTCCTTCACGACCCAAATTCACTCCTCAACTTCGCGGACAATCACGTCGTGATTCCCATCGAAGTCATCGAGGAGATTGACCGCTTCAAGCGCGAATCGTCCGAACTCGGCCAGAACGCGCGGCAGGTTTCGCGGATGCTCGACGGCTTTCGCGTCGGCGGCAGCTTGAGCGAAGGCGTGAAACTGCCCAATGGCGGCGCGCTCAAAGTCGCGTTTCAAAAAAACGGCAACGGCCATTCCAACGGCGACAATCACATCGTCAACGGCAACAGCGTGGACAACCGCATTCTGCTGCTGGCCGCTGGAATCCAAAAAGCGCAGCCGAAAAATCCGGCGATTCTCGTCAGCAAAGATATTAATTTGCGGATAAAAGCCGACGCGCTCGGATTGCAGGCCGAGGATTACGAGAACGACCGCGTCCACATCCAGGACCTTTACACCGGCATGATTGAGATGTCCGTCAGCACGGAAAAAATGGCGGCTTTCCGCGCCAACGGTGAATTGGAAATCAACGGCGGCAAAAAATATTTCCCGAACGAATTCTGCACGCTCACCGACGAGACGAACCCCAAAAAAGCCGCGCTCACCAAAGTGGACGCGACGGGCACGAAACTCGTTCCGATCATTGACTGTCGCGAAGGCGTCTGGGGAATCAAGCCGCGCAACCGCGAACAGCATTACGCCTTCGATGCTTTGCTCGACGACCGGATTAAATTGGTGACGCTCATGGGCAAAGCGGGAACTGGAAAAACCTTGATGGCGATGGCCGCCGGATTGAAGCGCACGGTGCTGGATCGCGAATTCCGCCGGCTCGTCGTCGCGCGCCCGACCATTTCCATGGGCAAGGAACTCGGATTTCTGCCCGGCTCGCTCGAGGAAAAACTTGCGCCGTGGATGCAGCCGATTCATGACGCGCTCGAAATGTTGAGCGACCTGAACATGGGCCACGACCATCGTCGCAGCGGCGACCTGATGCGCAGCGGCGCGATCGTCGTCGAGGCGTTGAGCTACATTCGCGGGCGCAGCATCGCGAACCAGTTCATGGTCATTGACGAGGCGCAAAACCTGACACCGCTCGAAGCGAAGACCATCATCACGCGCTGCGGCAGCGGCACGAAAATCATTTTCACCGGCGACCCGTATCAGATTGACAATCCGTATGTGGACTCGTCATCGAACGGATTCAATTACATCGTCAGCCGATTCCGCGACCAGGCCATCGCCGCGCAC
>DATAUQ010000102.1:0-11395 GCA_036268155.1 Verrucomicrobiia bacterium
TCTGACTCTTTTGGGGCGTGGCCGCAAATCCAAATGGCCGATGGCATGGCGGTGGTGGCGCGGAAATCGGCGGAGATGCGGAAACATTGCTCAACAGCCGCAGTGGACGGATTAATTTGTTTCCAGCGGTGCTGCCGTCAAGTGAAGTGGCGTTTCGCAACTTTCAAGCGAGCGGTGGCTTTCTGGTTTCTGCCGCCAAAAATGCCGGCGGTATTTATTACGTTGAGATTCAGGCACGGCGGACATTCAATACCGGCTGATGAGTCCCTGGCCCGGCCATTCAGTGATGGTAATCCGGTTCGGCGGTCCCCAAAGCACGGTGTGCATCTTCAGATTATTGATGCTCATGGTGGAGCGACTGTTGGGATCGGTGGGATTTAACTTGCTCTCCAGCGTGACCGATTGCACGGCTTCCCTTAATGGAATTTCACGTTCCCACGGAAGCGTTTGAGATTCCGCCGCCGGAAGCATCAAAGCAACACCCGCCATGCAAACGATCAGCGCTGCCGACTTGCTTGAATTTTCCATGCTTTTCTTGCGTTGGTAACTGCGTCTAATTCCCTGCCGCCGATTTTTCACCAACTGACTTCGCCGCGTCCGCCGTCCAGACAGCGCGGATCGCATCTTCATCGCCCCAGCCGGTCGGGACTGCGGGACTGGGATTGTTGGCAAAATACCAACGCGTGTCGGGAGATACTGCCGTGCGGCTGCCGGGCATTTCGAGCCAGCCGTTGGTGTCCGTGTTCCGCACCCAATCCCATGCGTATTGCAGCCACTTGGCGCGGTAATCTTTGGGCTGATGCGCGAACCAGGTGATTTCGTCGTAACCCCAGACCCAATTGAAATTGCCTGTCGTGTTCGGCTGTCCCGGATGCTGGCTGACGCCGTAGTTATCAAATTCTACGAAGTAAGGCAGATGATCGCACGTCCAACCGCTGAAAGTTTTGCCGCCTTTGCTCTTGTTGTAAAGGCCGTCTGAAAATCCCAGTTTCAAAATCGCTTCGTGCGGTTTGTCGGGAGTTTCCATGATGCGCAACGGGAACGCATTGAAATCCAAAAGTGGATTTCCCTCATGCTGCAAACCGCCCGTGGGTGTGTGGCCATCGCACAACACCATGTGACGACGCGCGTGTTTGGCGGCGTAATCCCGCACCATGCCGAGCAAGTGCGCCCAGTGAACATTGTCAGGATCGTTTTTGTTCATGATTTCCACCTGGCCGAAGTGAATTCCTTCGCAGCCGACGTCAATGTAGGACGCCGCCTGATAATAAAACCACATCTGCGTCTCCAAGCGACTTTCATCCGGGACTTGGGCGTTTCGGCCCATCGGTCGGCGCTGGCCTTCAGGATAAATTATATTGGTGAAAATGAAATTCCGCTGCTCCACCGGCAACCCAAAAGCCGTGAACACCCAGTTTGGAATTGCAACCTGATTCACCTTTGGACCCACTGTCTCGAAAACGCAGGCTTCTAAAACCATGTCCGGGTCAGCCGCCAGCACTTGCGGAACTTCCTTGCGCGCCCGCTCGATGTTATTGGTGAAATCGTTTTCCGCACCCCACAGGCAAAGCGCGCGCCCGACATATTTTGCCCCGATGCTATTGAGCATCCGGATATTGTCCTTGAGATCGCCGCGACCGTTGAGCAAGCCTTCCATCGTAATGGAGCGGGACAGATAATTCTCCAAAACCTGCCGGGAGATTTTTCCGTCGAATTGATAACCGCCGGGGCGGGCGGTGGAATTTGTTTCAGCGGAAAAAGCTGAAGCCCCGGCAAACAGGCATCCAGCCGCAATCAGACCGCAGATTTTTTTTAACAGTTTCAAATAAGAATGTTTCATAATTTTACTTTCAAAGGCGGCAATCAGAGGCGTGGCTGCACGCGTGTATGACGGTCATGGATTTTCACGGAGAAGATTGTCATGGTCGCAAAATTCCTGCAAGGGCTATTCGCAGGGATGTGTCAGTCCACGATTGACTTCTGCCCCGTAGAACGCTTGTCGTGGCAGAGTTATCGGGTCACGTTGCCAATCAGCACTGGTTTGGGCGCTTGGGAACCGGCCTCGGTTGAGGTGCTGGTTACCACGAGTGGGCCTTGGGTGATGTTGCCGATAAGGGTGGCCTTGGCCTTGGGGCCATTCAAACCCAGATGGATGGGATGAACCGAGCGGTCGCGGCGTCCAGTGTAATTCACATTGACGGCCGTGACTTCGCCTTGGTTGACTTGAAGTCCATTGCCAAATTGTGTGGCATGCAAGCCCAGCAACCACAGGGAACCGTTGTCCACTTGCGCGAGGGTGCTCGGATCACCCCAAACCATCGTGTTGATGAGCCGGGCGGTGCCGTGAAAATCGGGTCCCAGTTTGATCACCACCTTATCGCTTGAGGACATGGAGACTAATTCGGAGTTGACCAGGTCAATGCGACCGGTGCCTCGTTCAAAATAAACTCCCGTCTTGGAACCATCGGTGCCGTGTCCGTGGACGACGCAATCTTCGGGTCCGCGTCCATCTTGCTCGGTGAAGTGTATGCCGTAGAGCGAGCCATACGCGAAGTTCTGGTAAAGAAATTCCCGTTTGCAGTTGCCCACCCAGATGGCATCCAGATTCTCCTTTTGATATGACCAGACCGCGCCGAACGCCGACCTGGCGGCACTGCTGGCAAAGAAAGGATTCCCTCCCATGACGCGAGTCCAGTAGTGCGTATTGAACATGACATTACGAACCTCTCCGTCGGTGCTGCCGCCCCCGACCGCAATCCCGACGCGCACCGGCGAGCCTGACAGGTAATCCACATAATGCCGGTCACAACGCCAGGTCTTGAGGTCAAGGAATTGGTAAGGATCGCCGCAGTTGACGTTGATAATATAGAGATCATCTCCGTGGCCTTGAATCAGGAATGGATATTCCTTCCAGTTGCCGGCTGATTGGTCTGGATAGTTGAAGGTGAGACCGCGCAGCCCGGCGCGGGCGAGGACTACGACGCTGGGATTTTGATTGGTTCCAGGATAAATGTGCAACATGCTGCCGCCCCCGACAGTATGATGCGGCACATCATAAATACCCCGCAATTCAACTCCACTCGGCACGACCAACTGGTCGCGGATGATGTAATTTCCTCCCGGAACAAACACAATGCCGCCGCCGTCTTTGCCGGCTTGCGCGAGCGCTTTTTGTATAGCCAGAGTGTCGTCTTGCTCACCTCGGCCATTGGCGTTCCACGGCGCATCGGTGACCACATACAATACTTCGCGGGCGGGAAGTTCCACCCGGCTCTTGTTTCCGTCGTATTTTGGGAAGGGATCCAACTTCACAGGTTTGTCGCTCACAAACAATTTCTCTGGTGCCAGTTCACTCTTGATCGGCGGCGAACCCTTGGCAAACGTATTGCCCACCAGCGAAGCTCCCCGCACATTTTCGCCCAGTGAAATCTGCGTCTTGGCGTCCTCGATCTTGGAATCGGTCATGGCCAACACACCGCCGGTCAGGGTGATATTGCCGTGGGTGATCCGGCTGTTCTGCATAATGAAACAACCGCTTCCCTCCGAATACAGAGCCTGTTCGGCTGAAATATCACATTCGTTCAACAGAATGGCCGAACTAAAGCGGCTGCCCAGACGGAAGCCATATTCGCGTCCATCAAAGGTGCATTTGGCAAATTCCACGCCGTAGGGATTAGTCTCGCGGACATCAACGGCGGTCTGGCAGTTATTGATGACCATGCCGTAAATCTGGGCGTTGGCTGCCTCGGCTCGTCCGTTGCGGGCCGCACCGGCAGTCATTAAGAAACCACGGTTGTAGCCGTCAATGAAAACATAGGCCACATACTCCCAGTCGCTGCGTTCCATGTAGATCGCCGTGCCGTTGGCCAGCAGCCAGTCCGCAAAAGAACCTTTGTCATCCGGCGCGTTTGGGAGACCACTTTTGCACCAGTAATCGGGTGAAAAATGAATATTCTCCAGTCGGCCAATGTCGGTGGTCATGTGATAACGAACCCCGACGCTCAACGGCGTGCCATAAACATTATGCACGAAGTGCAACTCATTACCTCCCGGCCCGATCCGGATGCCTTGATAGGGATTAACCAAGGTCAGGTCTTCAAAAGTGGCATTGTCCCCGCCCGTCTGAATCAGGCAATAGGGATAAGCCACAATGTCGTTGGCATTCTGATCGGGATACCAAATGGACAAGTCTTTAATGCCGGCGCATTGGTTGACGCTAATAAAGGGCGTCCCGTTAGTTTCGCCGCGACCGGCATAAGCCATCAGCACGGTGCCTTTGACGGCGAAACTCTTGGAGGTTGGCGCAGCCCACTCACCGCGCAAAGTGACCGACGTGGGAATCTGGAGCGTCCCCTTGATGACGTAGCGACCCTCCGGCACAAACACGGTGCCCCCACCAGCCTTGCGCATATTATCCATGGCCTGCTGAAAAGCCTCTGTGCAATCGGTCTTCCCGTCGCCCAAGGCTCCAAAATCCAGGACATTATATCCCGCGACCACCACGTCTGCAGTCGGGTATTTTGTTTTAATGATCTTCCACTGCGGGGAGTCGGGGGCAGCCGACGCGACACTGCACAACAGGAGGCTCAATATTAATTGTTTCATAGGTTATTCATTCACTAAAAATCGGTGGACATTTTGCTTATCGCACGCCCAGTCGTGATTGACATTGCGCATATTTGCGTAGCCGCATAATAATTACGCGCATTAAAATACGCGCGAGGTGGAGGACGTTTTTTATTTCACGGTTATTTGGTGGAAACAAGCTCGGCGTTCAAATGAATCGTCCCGCCGGGTTTGAGCGTCAGCGATGCGGTTTTTTCTCCGCTGCGAACCTTGAAGTCGCCGCCCTTGATGCTGCGGATTTCCGCGCCCGTCAGTTTTCCATCTTTCCATTGCATGCTTACTTCGTAATCGCCACGAGCGCGCAAGCCCGTGACCGACCCATCCGGCCATTGCGGCGGCAGGGCGGGCAACAAGCTGATTTCTCCAGCGTGGCTTTGAACCAATGCCTCGGCAACCGCCGCAGTATAACCAAAGCTCGCATCGGATTGATTTGCGCCGGAATTGTGCAAATTGTTGGCGGGTGCGCGATTCACATACGCATCCATGAGCGAACCCACCTCGTCACCACGTTCCAACCGCGCCCACATGGCGATGCCCCATGACAGCGGAAATCCGCCGCGCGGATTATGGGCTTCCATCCACTTTTCATACGCCGCCGCAAAGTCAGGATTGCCGCGCAGCGTGATGGAGCTTCCCGGATAAAATGGAAAATTCGGCGATACGTTGTGTCCTTGCGGTCCGGGTTTCCAGTCTTCAATCCATTCCTGGATAAAACCGGATTTGCCAATTCGATAAGGCGGAATCTTTGCCAGCGCCGTTTCCAATTTCGCGCTAAAATCCGCGTCTACGCCGAGAATTTTCCCGGCTTCGATGCAATGCGGAAACAGTTCGCGGATGATTCCCAAATCCATTGTCGGCGCGGGCGAAAGAACGGCTGGCTGGCCGTTGGCGTCAAAATACGCGTGTTCCGGCGACATCGAGAATGGCGTGACGAGCCAATGATGTTTCGGTTCTTCCACCATGACTTCGAGGAGGAATTGCGCTGCGCCTTTCAGCTCCGGATAATATTCACGGAGAAAATTCGTGTCGCCGGAGAACGCATAATGTTCCCATATGCTCTGGCAAAGCCACGCGCCGCCAACCGGCCACATGCCGAACCGCGCCGCGTCCACGGGCGCAGTGCCGCGCCCGAGATCAATGTTGTGATGCGTCACCCAGCCGCCCACTCCGTAATAATCTTTCGCTGTCTCTTGGCCGTTGACCGAAATATCTTTGATCATGTCGAACAACGGCTGCGCGCACTCGGGCAAGTTGCAGACTTCCGCCGGCCAGTAATTCATCTCCGTGTTGATGTTGATGGTGTATTTGCTGCCCCAGTTCGGAATGACCGCTTCGTTCCAGATGCCCTGCAAGTTGGCCGCCTGGCCGCCCGCGCGGCTGCTGGACACCAAAATGTAACGTCCGAACTGAAACACCAATGCTTCCAGATTTGGATCGGGCGTGCCCGCGCGAACTGCGGCGAGCCGTTCGTCCGTCGGCTTATCGTTCATCGAAGCGTCGCCGACGTTCAAATGCACGCGGCCCATCAATCCACGAAAATCTTTTTCATGATCGCGCCGCAATGCCGCGTAACTTTTATTTTTGACATGAGAAAGAATTTTTTCGCAGATGGCGACAGGATCGGCGCTGATGTTCGTGTAATTGATGTAGCTCGTCGCGGTCGTGAGGATGAACGTGACGGCGTCTGCGTCTTGAATGTTCAAACTGTCGTTCGTCGCCGTGGAACTTCCGCCTTCGTTGCGCGCGAGCATGGCGGTTTCAAACTTCAATCCCCGTCCTTCGATCGGCGCGATCAGCCAGTTCGTTTCGCCGCCTTTTTTCCACGAGCCGTCCATGACGAGTTTGTCTGGCTTGGCAGTCACGGTGTCGAGATACGGACCTTTCAGTTGCGCCTGAACCGAAACGCGGCCCGGTTTGTCGCTGCTGATGCGAACCACCATCACACGGTCTGGATACGACATAAAAACTTCACGCGTGAAAGTCGCATCGCCGACGCGATAGGTGACTTTCGCCACGCCGGTTTCCATGTCCAGTTCGCGGCGATAATCCTGAACATTGTCCGCTCCATCGAACTTGAGAATCAAATCACCGATCGGCTCATACGCCTGTTGTCCTTTTGGAATTCCCCAGAAATGTTTGTCGGCCATTTTTTCCGCGTCCTGAAATTTATCGGCGAAAACCAAGTCGCGAATCTGCGGAAAATAATTGATGGCGTTGGTGTCGTTGTAATCATGCGGACGACCGGACCAGAAACTGGATTCGTTCAGCGCAATGCGTTCCTGCTGGATGCCGCCGAAAACCATCGCGCCCATATAGCCGTCGCCAATCGGCATCGCATCCAGCCATTTTACGGCGGGCTGGCGATACCACTCGACCATATCGCGTTTTTGTTGGGCCACGAGCGGCAACGTGCTGGCAACCGTGACAGCGATAATTAGGAGGGATTTAAGTTTGTTCATGGAAATGTCTGAATTTCTTAACTGGACGCATGGAATGGTGTGAAGGTTGCCATCATTTTCAATCAAGTCATCCGCGCTGCTGGTTGCTTTATTAAATAACAATCGCAATGGCAATGCTCATTGAGTTGCCTTGACGATAAAATCAACCACGGGTTTCGGGTCGGTTGGCGCGAGCGGATAATGTCCTTCATTTTTCTGGATGATGACCTTGATTTTGCCGCCAAGTTTTTTGTAACGCTTCTCAATCGCAAGCGTGTTGTCCTTTAATCCCGGGTCGAGGCTGCCGCAAACACTTATGAGAGGCACTCCGGTTTTGGCCAGCAAGCCCAGGCTGTCAAGCAGCGGTATTTTTGAAAGGTTGCTGTGCATGATCGGATTCTCGCCGTAGATGCAGGAAACTTTGTCCGGGTTCGCCATCGCCCAGGCATAGGCTTCTCCGGCCGCCGCCCCGTCACCTTCCATTACTGGCTTCTTGGAAAAACCGTAATCAGTCAGATATTTGTAAGTTGCGTCCCATTCCGCCGGCAGCGGGCCGTTGTCGTAAGGAACCGGGCCGGTGATGATGTAAAAACCTTTGGCCAGCAAAGCCTGATCAACCACCTCATCCCGACCGACGAAGTCCGCCCGGAAAACCCAGGGATTTCCCGGCGCCGCAACCTTCGGCACAATGACCGTCAAACCCGCCCCTTTGACACTGTTAATGGTGAATTGGTAGCGGTCGTAGCATGGCGTGAACATGGGGCCGCGGCAGGTGATGTAGGTTCCGTCTTTCGGAAAATCACGGTAGAAATTTTCAGGGCTGTAAAAGGAAGTTTTTGTGAATTTATTGGTGCCCACGAATGCGGGCGGAGGGCTGTTGGTTTCATAAACGCTTTGCATCATGAAATCCACGATTGGCTTGGGATCAGGCAAACTATGCGGATGATGGGCGGCACCTTCTTTGATCATCACGGAGATTCGTCCGCCAAACTGTTGATACATGTTTTCAATGGGGAACGTAAATTTTCCCAATATGGGATCAAGACTGCCGCAGACATGCAGCAACGGCACATCATTTGTCGCCAACGCCGCGATGCCCATCAACACATCCCAATTTCCGCCGGGATTGTCGGCGTAAATGCCGGAAACTTTGTCAGGATGAGTGGTTGCCCACATATATGAAAATTCTCCGCCCCGGCTCATGCCGATGAAAACTGGTTTGGGCGACAATCCATGTTCCGTCAAAAACGAATACCAGGCGTCCCATTGCTTGCCCGGTCTAAATTTTTCGCCGGCGGAAATGTAGGCAATGCAAAAGCCCTGGTGAAGCAATCCAATCTCAGCCTGCGGCATATGATTCCAGTAACAGCCGCGCCAAGACCACGGATTGCCCGGCGCGAATTCTTTTGGAACGACAATGACGCATCGGTGCGTTCCTTTCGGAGGATCTTTGATTCCATCTCCTTCGCCCGGCGGTGCCTTGAAAGGAGTGACGGCCAAAGTCTGGTCATCCATCACGAAATCGTAGCGGTCGAATCCGTGCCACTCGCTCTTGCCACCGTCGAAGGACGGCGGCTCCGACGCTCCGGCGGCAAGTGCCATCTGCGCGAAGCTCAATCCGCAAATGGCGAACCACATCGGGGCCATAAATTTCCCCCCAACTATTTTCAGATAATTTATTTTATTCATAATTTCAAAAGCAAAATCTTCACACGACGGCATTTTCTCAAAAGCCTGGTTAATTTTGTATTTGCCAGCGCAAGTCGTCAGAATTGGCATCGTCGGCTTGCAGGACGGGCGCGTTATTGGTGGCGGCACCGCCGCCGCTCAACATTTTTCCGCTGGCCGTGTCCTTGATTTTGCAACAGCCGGAGCCGTCCCAAACAAGTTCCCACTTCGTAGTTTCAGAAACAGCATCGTCATTTTGGATTACTTTTCCGCTCGCCCGATTTTTTATATTGTAGTGTCCGGCGCCATCATAAATGAGCTGCCACTGCAAGTTCGCATTTGAAACGGAGTTTGAAGACAGGGCTACGGCAGAGTTAAGCGCCAGGCCGCTGGATTTATTTACTATCCTATACCACAAATTTGCATCGAACGGAGAAATCGGAACCGGCATCGTGATCGGCGTGTGATTCCTAAGCATCTTTTCGCCGAGGCTGACGAGCCGCATATACCAATCGCCCGTCGCCCCTTCGTAGGTGATGAACGCTGCGTTGGTCGGCGGAGTGTTCGACACTTTCAAAATTTCCGTCCCTTCGTTGACTTCATCGAACATGGCGACGAACACGCTGTTGATGCCGGGAATTTTCGATGCCGCCACGAATTGTTCCCAGAGAAAGTTACCATTGCGCCGGGGAATAACCGGTCTTGCGGGCGGGACGGGCGGCGGTCCGGCGATGTGAGTGCCGGCATAAATGACGGGAATATACAAGACGTGATTGCTGGCGCACATGGCCGCATCTTCCGCCCAATGAGCCATGTTTGAACTCTTGTATCCAGTCTTGGGATCAATGGTGGCGCGGCCCACCTGCCACGGCATCCAGGCCGTCATGCGCATCAACATCGCTTTGAAATCTTCATTGCCCGCCGTGCGCCAAAAAGGTTCTCCGCCGCCCACCACGGCCGCCTGGTATTTTCCGGGAGCCTGAAGAAAAGAAATCAGCGGATTACAAAATTCGGGATCGGACTGGCGGCGATCGGGAAAAAAGCCCCAGATCAATAATACCGGTTTCCCGTCATGGTGCAGATAACGCGGATCGCTCGTGACGCCGGAATCCACCATCCTGACCCACTGGTTTGAAATGATGGTCGCGACGGCATTGGTGCTCAATCCGGTAAAGTCATACATGAACGCCCAGGTGCGCCCCGTTGCCGTCGCAGCTTTTCGGACATTGTCCATGACGTTGACGACGCCCGGGTAGTCTGATTCCTGCCGGCCACCCGGCATATGGCTGCAAAATTGCGAGAGCCAGACGCCGTCAATGCCCGCAGTCTGCATCCATTGAAAATGGCGCAGCACCGTCTGATAATTTTGCGCGCTGTAAAGATACGCCTGGCTTCCGTCGGAGTTGGTAAATCCCGGCACGGCGTATTTTTCAGGTGGAGTCAATTCACTCATGTCGGGCCAAGTGTCAATAGCCAGGCGCCTGACGCTGGGAACGGCAGAATTGAACAAATGCGACCAACCATTATTGCCCGGGCGATCGCCCGGAGTGCGGAACCATCCCTGATAACCCGCCATCACCTTGTTGTTCAAGCTGGTCGCATCCGCCGTCTGCGCCTCGATTTGCGCCGCCGGAGCCGCCAGAAGAAACATTGCAAATGCGACAATTTGAAACTTTGCCGCCAGCATATTCACCGTGGTTTTGGTATTCATTTTTTTGAAGTTGTTGACCGTTTTGTCAATCTGCCTGGCGTGACTCAAAGTTCTGTCTCAACGCACCGTAAGCGATAATTTTTCAGGCAACTTGTCAGACGCGCCGCCGACAAGAATTTCATAAGCGCCCGGCTCAACAATATAACTCTTCGTTGAAGTGTCCCAATAGCGAAGACGTTCAACGGGAACATTCACCGTCACCGGCACAGTCTCTCCGCGCGGAATGTGGACGCGCGTGAAACCGCACAAGGCCAGCTTTGGTTGCGGCACTTTGGAATGCACATGACGGAAATAAACCTGCACCACTTCATCGCCGTCAAGTTTGCCGGTGTTTTTCACATTCACCGTCACCGTGATTGAATCTGCCGCGCTTACTTTTTTCTGATCCAGTTTTGCGCCGCTGTAAGAAAACTTCGTGTAGCTCAATCCATAACCAAAGGCGAACAACGGCTTGCCGGAAAAATAACGGTAAGTGCGGTTGCTCATGCTGTAATCGGAAAAATCAGGCAGGTCGGCGGTGGAACGATAGAACGTAACCGGCAAACGACCGGCGGGATTGATGTCGCCAAAAAGCGCCTCGGCCACCGCCTGACCACCTTCACCTCCGGGATACCACGCCTGCAAAATGGCCGGCAAATTTTCCGCAGCCCAGACCATCGCCACGGCGCTGCCGCTGCAATTCACCAGCACCACCGGCTTGCCGGTCGCGCGCAATGCCTTGAGCAAATCCATCTGCACTTCCGGCAGTTCAATCGCCGTGCGGTCGCCGCCGCCGAACCCGAGATAATTCACCGGCATTTCTTCGCCTTCAAGTTTTGGATTCAATCCGCCCACATAAATGACAATGTCCGCTGCTGCCGCCGCTTTCACTGCCGAAGCAATTTCTTCGGGCGACGGTTTTCCGCTTCCATCTTTTTTGACGGCCAGCGGGCAACCAGGTTCGTAGGCCACT
>DATAUQ010000103.1:0-8550 GCA_036268155.1 Verrucomicrobiia bacterium
ATTCTCGACCCGCTCGCGGACAAATTATTATTGGTCTCCGCGATTGTGCTGTTGAGCTTCGACAACACGCCGTATCTGCGTCAGATTCCGCTTTGGTTGACGGGCATAATCATCGGGCGCGATCTGCTGCTGGGCATCGGCGCGGTGGTCGTGCGCCTGGTCGTCGGCAAAATCACCGTGCGCCCGCGCCTGACCGGCAAGCTGGCGACGGTTTTCCAGATGCTTGCGGTGAGCTGGATTTTGCTGCACTGGGATTTTAATTATGGCCTGCTAAAAATCTGGATTCTCGGTGCGGGCATTTTCACCGGCGTGTCCGGCCTGCTCTATGTTTGGGACTTCATGAAACAGATCGGAACGCATCCGTCCAGTTCGGCAAAATCTAAAGCCACAGATGGACACAGATGAAACACAAATCGGGAAAAGGCGGAACGGAAATTTTTTTTTTAGTTTTTATCTGTGTTTCATCTGTGCAAATCTGTGGCCAATAAATTATGGCAAAAGCAATTGAACTGAAATTGAAGGAAGGCGACAAAGCTCCGGCGTTCACGGTGGCGACCAGCGGCGGCGGAAAAATTTCACTCGCCGATTATCTTGGCAAGAATGTCATCCTCTATTTTTACCCGCGCGACGACACGCCGGGTTGCACGAAGGAAGCCTGCGCTTTCCGCGACTATTTTAGCGATTTCAAGAAAAAGGGCGCGGTCGTCTTTGGCGTCAGCCCGGATTCCGTGAAGTCGCATGACAAGTTCGTGGAGAAATTCAAACTGCCGTTCACGCTGCTCGCCGATGAAGATAAAAAGATTGTCGAGGCATATGGCGTTTGGGGCGAGAAAAGTTTCATGGGGCGAAAATATCTGGGCGTGTTTCGCGTGACATTCCTCATCGGGCCGGACGGGCGAATCAAAAAAATCTGGCCGGAAGTGAAGCCGGAGGAACACGCGGCGGAAGTTTTGGCGGAGTTGAAATAATTTTCCATGAGCGAAATTTTTGTCATCGGCCACCGCAATCCGGACACGGACGCAATCTGTTCGGCCATTGGCTACGCGGAATTCAAGCGCCGCACAGGGATGCCGGACGCCGTGGCCGCGCGCTGCGGCGACACGAACGAGCGCATTGATTTTGTTCTCAAATCTTTTGGCGTGTGCTCGCCAAAATTCATAGCCGACGTTTCGCCCAAAGTGCGCGACGTGATGCAGCCGGAAGTTTTGAGCGTGTCGCCGGACGCGACCGCCGCCGAGGCGCTCGGCTTGATGGACGAACGTGATATCCGCGTGCTGCCGGTTCTGGACGCGAAGGGAAAATGTCGCGGGCTGCTCTCACTGTTCAAATTGAGCAAATTTCTTTTTCCGGCGGCCAATAGGCTGATTGATTCGCGGCGTGTTCTTTCGTCGTTGGACAATCTGGCGAAGACACTCGGCGGAAAATTATTGATCGGGCACGAAACGGAATGCGAGGAAGATTTGATTTTGATGATCGGCGCGATGAAGCTGGAATCCTTTGCGGACCGGCTGAAACGTTACCAGCCGGAAAAACTCGCAGTGGTCGTCGGCGACCGTTCGGACATCCAGGAATTGGCGATTCGCGCTGGCGCGCGGGTGTTGATCGTGACCGGCGGGCTGGCGGTCGAGCCGCGCGTTCTCGAAGCGGTGAAACAAAATCGCGTAAGCCTCATCGCATCGCCGCATGACACTTCCACGACTGCCTCACTGTGCCGCTCGGCGGTCGCCATCCGCCATATGTTGAACGAGGAATTTCTCTCGTTTCGCGAAGACGCGCCGTTGTCTGCCGCGAAAATCGAGGCCGCGTCTTCCGGCTTTGCCGCGTTTCCGGTGACGGATGAAGAAGGACGCACGGTTGGCGTGCTTTCGAAGGCGGATTTTCTCAAGCCGGTCGAGCGCAAATTGATTCTGGTGGATCACAACGAACTGTCGCAGGCCGTGGCGGGCGCGGACGAAGTGGAGATTCTCGAAATCATTGACCATCACCGGCTCGGCGCGCTGACGACGCAGCAGCCGATTTTGTTCCGCAATGAACCCGTCGGCTCGACTTGCACGATTGTCGCGGATTGTTTTTTCCGCGAGAACGTGGAATTGCCCAAACCGATCGCCGGATTGCTTTTGGCCGGATTGGTTTCCGACACGCTCAATCTTACTTCTCCCACGACGACGGCTCGCGACAAGGAAATTCTCGGCAAGCTGGAAAAAATCGCGGGCGTCAATGCGCGGGAATTCACCGAAAAACTTTTTGCGTCCGGCTCGCTGCTCACGCTCAAGCCCGCGCCGCAGGCCATCACAACCGACGCGAAGGAATATCGCGAAAATGGCGAGACCTTCAGCGTCGCGCAGATTGAGGAAGTCGGTTTCGACCAGTTTTGGAAGCGCAAGGACGAACTGCTCGCGGCGCTGGAAGATTACCGGCGCGGACGGAATTATCTTTTTTCCGCGCTCTTGGTGACGAACGTGACCACCCAGCAATCGCTCATGCTCGTCGCCGGGCAGAAAAAGTTCGTTGACCGGATTGATTATCCAGAACCGCAGCCCGGCGTGTTTGAATTGCGCGACGTGGTCTCTCGCAAAAAACAATTGCTGCCTTACCTTACGCACTGCTTGCAGCGGATGAAAGTGGGTTGAAATTTTATTGCAAGCGGGTCGTGTGATCAAAATTGCCTGTGTGCAAAAATTGAATCGTCTGCCGGATGGCTTCGTGATTTTTCATGATGAACGGATGCGTCGCGTGAATGACAATGTGGTCGGTCATGCCAGAAAGTTTGGTTCGTTCAACGGAAACTTTTCCATCGTCGCTGCCGGGAATTAGAAAACTATTTATCCAATTGATTGAACGGTCTCCGGCAATAATTCCAAGTGGGAAATTTGCCGCGCCAAGTTTGTTCGGCATAGAATTTGTGTCCGTGCCCAATTCATTTCCTGCCGGGCCGTTGATCCATTTGAAAAGAAAGAGCCAGCCGAGTTTGTCCACGACTTCGCTGCCTTGATTTGGCGGCGCGAGCATCACGACGCGGCCAAGATTTTGAATCGCGTGCTGCGCGAGATAGCTTCGCACGAGAATTCCACCGAGCGAGTGCGTAACAAAATTAATCTTCGTCGCTCCGTCTCGCTGGCAATCGCTGACGGCTTTTCCAATCGCATCGTCCGCGAGTTTTTCAATCCGCACGGTGCGCGAGGGATAATCCACATTTCGCACTTTGTAGCCCGCTTCGGTCAGCGCGTGTTCCATTTGAACCATCGAACGGCTGGTGCGGCAGAGGCCGTGCAATGAGATCACTTCCTCTTGCGCGCCGAAAGCTGTGGAAGAGATTGCGACGGTTGCCATGAGAATTAAAATTCGTGAAAACATTCCAGCCGGAATTCATTTTGGCCAAACCGATTGACAAACGCGAAATGAATTTTACAATTTCGCCAGCGAATTTTAACAACCAACTCAAAAATAAATTATGCCCATCCCAATCGGTTCCAAGGCTCCTGATTTCACGCTCAAGTCCAAAACCGCTTCCGGCCTTGTGGACGTGAAGTTGAGCGACAACTTCGGCAAGACCAACACCGTGCTGTTGTTTTTCCCGCTTGCCTACACGAGTGTCTGCACGGCGGAATTGTGCGACGTGACCAACGGCTTGAGCGCTTTTCCCGGCGCCGACTTCATCGCCATCAGCGTGGACAGCCCGTTCGCGCAGGAAGCGTGGGCCAAGACGAACAACATCCAGGTCAAGCTCGCCAGCGACCTGAACAAGGTGGTCATCAAGCAATACGACGTGGTGTTCCCTATGCTCGCGGGCGTGGGCGACACGGCGGCGCGCGCGGCGTTCGTGATTGATAAAAGCGGCGTGGTGCAATACAGCGAACAAACGCCGACGCCGAAAGATTTGCCGAACTTCGAGGCCGTCAAGGCGGTGCTGGCGAAGTTGAAGTAAAAAAATTGCCGCGCGAAGGAAATTTTTTAGCCACGGATTAAACACAGATTATTTGAAAATAAATTCTGCCGAAAATGCCAAAAAAATCACCAACGCAAACGGTCAACTTGGGTCATCCTGCACAATATTATCACTCGTGCATGGCAAATCGTTTTACGATTGAGCGTGAAGAAGGGTTCACATTGGCGCACTTCGGATTAGTTAGTCGGGTAGGTTTATTGCTTGATCGGCTCACATGCTTGTTCCCCGAACATACTTTGCTATCGTTGAAAGAAAATTTGGTTCAGTATTCTGATAAAGTTGGGCTTCCGAAAAAAACAATTCCAGCTTGGAGTCCGCCAGTTTGGATAGACAGAGATTTTTCAACACTTCCAGTAATTGATTTTGTGCATCTTTGTCACTGGGATGACGCTTACGCTGAAATTTGTTTTTGGAGTTACTCTCGTGCGTCGGCTGCGGATATTGCAAGCGTTGGTAAGAAAGATAATTTTATAACGCCCTGGGGCGTAGCGTTGCTTCGTTGCGAAATTGACTTGCAGCGGGCATTTTTAGAAAAATTATACGCGCCATGAATGCCGTAGCAATAAGTGCTGACACAGTATTAAGCTCGTCAATATTTGCGACCGAGTTTGAGGTGGTGTCATCTACTTTGAGCACAAACGTGCAGATTGCTGAACAAAGTAATTTTTCAGGAATATCCATTGAAGA
Source organism: Verrucomicrobiia bacterium (assembly GCA_036268155.1). Taxonomy (GTDB): domain Bacteria; phylum Verrucomicrobiota; class Verrucomicrobiia; order Limisphaerales; family UBA11358; genus UBA11358. Next base: position 4,634 of record DATAUQ010000103.1, read on the forward strand.
ATTGGATGCAAGTTCTACAGTAAATCGTCTCACAACACAAATCTCCGACGTTCAGCATTGGAGCGCTGAAAAGGGACAACACTTTAGAGAACTGACTTTGAAAGAAGCAATCGGAGAACTTTCAACAAACGAGTTGGCAGAATTGGAGTCGTTGACTCGCTTGAGACGTTCTGAAAAATATCCACGCACGGCTGACGAAATACTGTGGCATCGCAGTCAGCAGAATGTTACACGAGGTCTTGTGCAGGCATTGCAAACGTATGTCGAATTCCACGAAACCCCGCGTCACGCGTAAAAATTTTCCAAAACAAGTCCTAACTAGAACGACAGTTCGTAATGCTTGGGAGTATTTAGTTTTAGATTTTGAGGAGCGTTGTGCTTATTCGATGCAGCATACTTATCGCGCAGGTGGACGGAAGTGCATGGACGTTGACCATTTTAATCCGCATAAAAAACCTGATTACATTCAGCATTATGAAAACCTTTTTCTTGCTACCCGTCATTGCAATGGTGCGAAATCAAATCGTTGGCAAAGCAACAAGAATCGCCAACGCGGGGCGAGATTTTTGAATTGCTGTAAGGAACCAGATTACGGAGTTCATATCTTTGAAGACCCAGACACCCATGAGGTTGTTGGCATCACGCCAGAGGGAAAATACCATGTGCGTAACTGTGACTTAAACGCTCCGCACTTCGTTGAAGAGCGTGCGGAACGCGCAAAATTATGGCGCTTAATTGAAGACCAGCCGATGCGGATTAAAAATAGCTGGTCATTGCCAGTCGAGGCGCAAGCACTGAAAACGGTGGCAGAAAAAATGATTCCAAAGATTTCATATTTGTCCGGCGAAGCTCTGGAGAATCATCGCGCTCTCAAAAAAGCTCTAGCTGCAATTGCTGACGAGTGAAAAATCCGTGTTCAATCCGTGGCTAGAAAATTCTTTCGCACGACAAATTTCCGTTTCTAATTCGTCACTTCATTTTAACGTCGCCGTCGTTGTGGTTGGCGCGCTTCCGGCTAGCTTGGCATCATGGCGAACCGGATTTTGCTCGTGGATGACGAGAATGATTTCATCGAGTTGCTGCAATACAAACTCGCGGGGCAGGGCTACGACTTCATCGTGGCCAACGACGGCGTGCAGGCATTGAGCCAGGCGCGGCAGTTCAAGCCGGACTTGATCCTGCTCGACATCCTGCTGCCCGACCTTGACGGCCTGTCCGTCTGCGAAATCCTGCGCCGTCAGCCGTCCACGAAAAAAATCCCAGTGATCTTCATGAGCGCGCTCACGAGCGAAGTCACCAAGCGCACGGTGGCGATGCAGGCGGATGATTTTTTCACCAAGCCGCTGGATTTGCCGCGCCTCGTGCATCGCATCGCGGATTTGCTCGCGTTGCGAGCCGTTGAAGCGTGAATTGTTGAATCGTTAAATCGGCCCGATGATCCCGATGCAACGATTCACGATTTAACAATGTAACGATTTAACGCCCTTCGCTTGACACATCCGCGCACAACCTTCATTTTCTTGTCGTTAAAGGAACGACATGAGCGCACATAATTTATTCAACTCACTTCAGAAATTTGATCTCGGCAACGGGAAACAAGGACAATTTTATTCGCTGCCTGCGCTGGAAAAAGCCGGCGTCGGCGCGATTTCAAAACTGCCGGTTTCAATTCGCCTTGTTCTCGAATCCGTTTTAAGAAATTGCGACGGCAAAAAAGTTTCCGAGGCGAACATCAAGGAACTAGCGAACTGGAAGCCGACCGAGACGCGCACGGCAGAAATCCCGTTCGTCGTCGCGCGGATTGTTTTGCAGGATTTCACCGGCGTGCCGTTGCTCGTGGATTTGGCGGCGATGCGCAGCGCGGTCGCGAAGCTCGGCAAAAATCCGAAAATCATCGAGCCGCTCGTGCCGGTGGATTTGGTGGTGGATCATTCCGTGCAGGTGGATTTTGCAGGCGCGGCGGATTCGATGCAGCGCAATCTTGATCTGGAATTCACGCGCAACCGCGAGCGTTACCAATTTTTGAAATGGGGAATGCAGGCGTTCGACACGTTCAAAGTCGTGCCGCCGGGAATCGGAATTGTTCATCAAGTAAATTTGGAATATCTCGCCAAAGGCGTTTTGTGTAGTGGCGCAGGCTTCCAGCCTGCGAATCCGGAGGCAGGCAAGATGCCTGCCCCACTATTTTATCCCGACACGCTCGTCGGCACGGATTCGCACACGACGATGATTAATGGTTTGGGAATTGTCGGCTGGGGCGTCGGCGGCATCGAGGCCGAGGCGGGAATGCTTGGCCAGCCGGTTTATTTTCTCACGCCAGATGTCGTCGGCGTGCATCTCACCGGCGCGCTGCGCGAAGGCGTCACCGCGACCGATCTCGCGCTCACGGTCACGCAAATGTTGCGCAAAGCGAAGGTCGTCGGAAAATTTGTGGAATTTTTCGGTCCCGGCGCGACGGCGTTGCCCGTGGTTGATCGCGCGACGATCGCGAACATGGCGCCCGAATACGGCGCGACGATGGGTTTCTTCCCGATTGACGCCGAGTGCGTGAATTATCTCCGTGCGACCGGCCGCAGCGACGAGGCCGTCAAGACTTACGAAAATTATTACAAGGCGCAGGGACTTTGGGGCATTCCAAAAAAAGGCGACATCCAATATTCGCAGGAACTGGAATTGGATTTGAATTCCGTCGTGCCGAGCGTCGCGGGGCCGAAACGTCCGCAGGACAAAATCGAATTGCCGAACATGAAACGCGATTTCATTTCCGCATTTTCAAAACCCGTCACGGAAAGCGGCTTCGGCATGAAGGTCGAAGAATTGTCGCGCACGGTTCATGTGTCTGCGGGCGGCGAATTTCATTCCGGTGGCGGCGACCAAGAAAATGGAAATGTCCATCGCAGCGAACGCGAGATGCTCAACGAACATCCCACACCTGATTCGATTCACGGAAACGCGCCGCAACTGGACGGCGACGTTCGCAACGGCTCGGTGCTCATCGCAGCCATCACGAGTTGCACGAACACGAGCAATCCGTCGGTGATGCTCGCCGCCGGTCTGCTCGCGAAAAAAGCCGTCGAACGCGGACTGACCGTCAACAGCACAGTGAAATCTTCGCTCGCGCCCGGCAGCCGCGTCGTCACGGATTATCTGAACAAGACGGGCCTCGCGCCGTATCTCGACAAACTCGGTTTTCAGACCGTCGGCTACGGTTGCACGACGTGCATCGGTAATTCCGGTCCGCTGCATCCGGCGATTGAAGATGCGATCGTAAAAAATAATCTGGTCGCCGCGTCGGTTTTGTCCGGCAATCGAAATTTTGAAGCGCGCGTGCATCAGAACATCAAGGCGAATTTTCTCATGTCGCCGCCGCTCGTCGTCGCCTTCGCGCTCGCAGGCCGCGTGGACATTGACATGAACCACGATCCGATCGGCAAAGACAAAAACGGCGCGGACGTTTTCCTGAAAGATTTGTGGCCGACGTTGCAAGAGGTGCGCGACCTGATGCAGGCCGCGTTGCAACCGGAAGTTTTCCGAAAACTTTACAAGGATTTCGCCGGACAAAATCCGAAGTGGAACGAAATTCCGTCCAGCACCGGCAATGTTTATGAGTGGGACAAAAAATCCACTTACATCCAGGAGCCGCCGTTCTTTGAAAATTTTTCGATGAAACCCGGTGAACTTCATGAAATTAAAAATGCCCGCGCGCTCGCGATTTTCGGCGACAGCGTGACGACCGACCACATTTCGCCCGCCGGTTCGATCAAAAAAACGTCGCCCGCCGGAAAATATCTTATCGAGAACGGCGTGACGGCGGAGGATTTCAATAGCTACGGATCGCGTCGCGGCAACGACCGCGTGATGACGCGAGGAACGTTCGCGAACGTGCGCATCAAAAATCTGATGGTGCCCGGCGTCGA
>DATAUQ010000104.1:0-34012 GCA_036268155.1 Verrucomicrobiia bacterium
CGCCGCCCGCGCCGGGTTGCGGCGCAACGAACGTGGTAAAACCGGCATCGTGTAGCTCGTTCCGTCACCTGACGCTGCGCTCGGTGACGGGGACGCCGCAGCGCGGCATCTCTACCTAAAAAACTGGAAAATGCGCATCCAAACCAGCCAGGCCGCCATGCAGGAAAATGTTTTTGACACGAATTTCACGAATTGACGCGAATGAGATAGCAGGCCGAGCTTCGGCTACGCTGAAGGCGTAACGGAAATTAGCCCGGTGTTGGCCGCTGGTGGCCGTGCGCAAGCACCTACGCCGGGAAAACGTCCCACAAAATAATTCCTTCTCCGCGCTGGGGAGAAGGTGGCTGAAAGTTGGATGAGGTGAACCGCCGATGAACGCAGAATTGACGCCGCCAGCTTTCCCGCGCACACTGCCGCGCCAGTGAACCAGCTCTATTACGGCGACAACCTCCAAGTCCTCCGCGAGCACCTTGCGGACGAATCCGTTGACCTCATTTATCTCGACCCGCCGTTCAATTCCAAGCGCGACTACAATCTGCTCTTCAAAGCGCCGAGCGGCCACGACAGCGAAGCGCAGATTGAAGCCTTCGAGGACACCTGGCATTGGAACCAGCAGGCCGAGCGCGAATTTGACGAACTCCTGCACCAGCCCAACACCGACGTGGCGGAAATGATGAAGGCCCTGCGCGGCTTTCTGGGCGAGAACGACATGATGGCCTATCTCACGATGATGGCGAACCGTCTGCTCCAACTGCATCGCGTCCTCAAAGCCACCGGCTCGCTTTAATTCCACTGCCATTAAATGACGACCTCGGAAAAAGAAGAACTCGACATTCAATTTCTCTATCGCGGAGAGGATTTATGGCAGTTTCGCTTTGGCGAACGAACAGAAAACTATCACACCAAGAGCTTTTCGGATTCTGGAAGACATTCGGATGAATCGCTGGTTGAAGCCCGAAACTACCGCAACGAATTTTTTAAGGTGCATCCTGAATTTCTGGCGTTACGCGCACCGTTCCAAACCCAACTCCCAAGCAATAACCGCACAGGAATACTTGGTGTCAATTATTCCGAAACAACTCTGCCGAGCGGAACTATAGCCCGTGGTTGGCAAATGACATGCCCGCGACCTGACAGCCCGGAGCCGGCGACCAAAAAATTTTCAGTTCGCAAACATGGAGAAACCCAAGCTCTGATGATGGCAGTTCAGGCACGTCGCGATGCAACTCTCGAACTTATTAAAGCAGAAAAGTTACCAGCCGCCGCGAAGCCGTTTCAACATCTCATTGATGAATACGACGACATAATCGCCGAGCTGCAAGAAAGCATTGAGAAAGATAGTAAAAGCGAATTGTTAAGCATAATTCAGGAAGCCCAGCTAGATGCTACAAGCAAGCAGGGGCAAATTCAGATGCGGCTTGGGCAACATCGCTTTCGCAGATTGGTTATTGGACGATGGCAAGGTTGTTGCGCCATAACTGGTGTAGATATTTTGGTGGATGCGGCGCACATAAAACCCTGGCGCAAAGCTTCCAACTTTGACCGTATAAATCCATACAACGGCATCGCGTTATCTCCGCTTTATCATCGGGCTTTTGATCTTGGCTATATTGCATTTGTAGATGACGGAAGCATTCTTGTTTCAGAAAAATACCGGGAGCGCCTTTTGCGCATGGGGATGAATTTATCCGGTAAAATTTCCGGCTTGACCGAAGACCACCAGCCCTACTTGGAACATCACCGAAAACATCTTTTCCAAGAAAACAAATCGGAATGAACCGCGCGCCAAAATCTTTTGATAATAGCCCAGCCATTTATGGCTGGGTAAAGCGTCAAACAAACTAATCAAGTCCCGTCAGGGACGACAGAAAATGCACTCATTTAACTCATGTTTGATACATTGCGTGTTCTCAACCAAAGAACGGCGTCCGTGGCTCACGCCCGCAATCCGTGAACGGCTCTGGCCGTATCTTGGCGGCATCGCGCGCGAGAATGACCTGAAGGCGCTGGCCATCGGCGGCGTGGCCGACCATGTGCATCTGCTTTTGAGTCTGCCCGCGACGCTTTCTGTTTCAAAAGCGATGCAATTGTTGAAAGGCAATTCTTCAAAATGGTTGCGTGAAACATTTCCCGAATTGCGCCCGCAAGGTTTCGCGTGGCAGGAAGGTTTTGGCGTATTTAGCATCGGCATTTCAGGCGTTGATGACACGGTTCGTTACATCCAGACGCAGGAAGAACATCATCGGAAAAAAAGTTTCCGCGAGGAATTGGAAGTTTTTTTGAAGAAGCATGGTTATGATTACAAACCGCAAATGTTGGATTGAAGTTCTTTCGTCCCTGCGGGACTTTTTATTTTGGTTGGATGATTTACCCAGCCATAAATGGCTGGGCTATTTTCAAGAGAAACACGAAATCAAATCCAAATGAACGTTGAAATCATCTTTGAAGTTTCCCATGCGACGCTCGGCGGCACGATGTCGTTTCCTGATGCGGTCGGCAAGTTGATGGGCGCGGGCGTGGAGTATTATCACGTGGAATATGTGCGGTTGCGCAAGACGTTTTACAGCGCGGAGGGCGGGACGTTGACGGTGCCCATCGCGTTCGACGGTCTGCCGCCGGTCGCGCCGGAGCTGGACGTGGCGGCGTTGCGCGCGAACATCCTGGACAGCCAGCGCAACGGGCAGCCGTTCCGCGAGTTCACGCGCCGCGCGATGGCGGGCGGAGTGCAGGGTTATATCGCGTTTCTGCGCGGCAAGCGGGTGATGTATTGGGGTCGCAATGGCGAGCAGCACGTGGAATGGTTTCCGGGGGCGAAGCCGTGACTTTGCAGTCGGCCACCAAGCCAAAGTTGTTTTCTTAAAGGGGTCAGTCCTTGTCTTTGAAACTAATCCGTTCGCGTAGATTGCGGTTCACCTCATCCGGCCTGCGGCCACCTTCTCCCCATCCGATGCGGAGAAGGGATTATTTTGCGGGACGTTTTCCCGGCGTAGGCCGATGGCATCGGCCAACACCGGGCTAATTTCCGTTACGCCTTCAGCGTAGCCGAAGCTCGCCCTGCCATCTTCGCAATGCTTCGCCGCGACGAGTCGGCGCGGATGAGATGGCAGGCAGACGAACGCAGATTAGTTCTGGTGTCGCGATTGACATCTGGTTGGCGGCATGGCTAACTTCCGGGTCGTCAGATGCCAGTGAATCGTTCGCTCTCGAAAATATGAAGACCGATCGTCCAAGGCATAATGCCGAGAAATCACCTATGAACATTAAATTTATCACCATCGCTTTAGTCGCTGTTACCACCACCCTTTTTGGCGGTCAAAGTTCTCCTCCGCAAGACCAAAACGAAGCGGATGTTCAAGACACGATCGAAGCGAATATCCAAAACGAACCAGATCTAGCAGATATTCATGGCAAAAACGGACCGAATTTCAAAAATGAAGCAGATATCATCGTCATTGGCGGGGGAACGGCGGGTTGCATATTGATGAAGGAGTTGTCGGAGAATGGCCGCTTTTCCGTTTTGGGAATCGAGGGCGGGCGAAATCTGACAACCGATCCGGCCATCAAGGCGGTGGGCATCCCGGCATTCCAACTGGCTCTGACCGGAAAGTCCATGTATTTTTGGCCGGGCTGGAATCAAACCTTGCCCATGGCAGGATTTGGTGGAGGAACCGGTGATTGGACCACCGGAATGCTGTTGGGTGGCGGCTCATCGGTGAACGGATTATACTATGGCCGTGGCTCGAGCGCCGCCTACGCGCTTTGGGCGGGAGTTTCTGGCAGCACTAATTGGAGCCTGGACAACATTCTGGCAACCTTCACGGCGCTGGAAAACTACCAGGGATTGACCATCTCCCAGGCACGCGGAAACAATGGCGCGGTCAATGTGCTGCAGACACCCACGGTATCGCAACTGACATTGGATGTCCTGTTACCCGCGACCCAATCCGCGTTTCCTGGAATTCCAACGGTGTCGGATTACAATGATGCGAGTGTGGAGAACTGCCTCGACCCTCGTGCGCAGTGGTTCATTGATCCTGCCGGTGCCCAACGGGTGAGCAGCGCGACGGCATTTTTAAACAGCTCGGTCATGACTCCACAAGGCCAGGGAGTGAACGGACACAAACTGTCTGTGCTCTTCGATGCCGTGGCAGTGCAAATAGTATTCGACAAAAAGGGGACGGCCAAAGGGGTAAAATATATTCTGAACGGTAAAACTTATACGGCAAAAGCCCGGAAAGCGGTTGTCTTGGCGGCGGGCATCAACAGCAGCAAGTTGCTGCAGCTTTCAGGCATTGGTCCGGCGCAGGCATTACAGAACGCAGGCATCGTCAAGCCCGTTTTCATCAATGAGAACGTGGGGAAAAATCTCCAAAACCATCCCCTCCTGTCCATTTCGTTGCTGGCCGATCCCGCAGAGAATGGGATACCTGCGGGAGCAGCTTATGCCTATACCATCCATAATGTTTACCTGCCCGCCGTGGGTGGCGGTGCGAGCGACCCGCGAACGGTGCAGATTTTGTTCAATTACGCGCCCGCGACCACATCGGCACCTCCGCTCCTAAACCTTAGCCTGGAACTATTGAACCCGCAGAGCACGGGCAGCGTCACCATCCAAAGCGCCAACCCATTTCAGATCGCCGCCGTTGATGACGGCTTTTACCAAAATCCGGCCGACCTGGCGAATATGAAGAACGCCGTCGAAGTCTATGTTCACAGTCTGTTGGATCAACTGTCCGTCCTTTACCCTTTCCCTTCCCCTTACTTTAAGCCCATGGTCAGCGACCCGATTAACACCGTCATCCTTTCCGGTTATGACGATGCCGTCGTTGAGGCGTATGTGAAAAACAACAGCAATCTTTCACTGGATCCGCACCACTTCACCTCCCACTGTAAAATGGCTCCGTTGAACGCCGGCGGCGTGGTGGATGGCAACACACTCGTATATGGCACTAAGAACGTTTATGTGGCAGATGACTCCATCTGTCCAGTGATCCCCGATACCGATACGACCGCCGCCGCCATGATGATCGGATTACGGACCAGCGAAATTCTGAAACAAGTCCTGCAAAAGAAATAATCATAAAGGGGTCATAAAGGGGTCAGTCCTTGGCTTTGAAACCAATCCGTTTGCGTGGTTCGCGGTTCACCTCATCCGGCCTGCGGCCACCTTCTCCCCATCCGATGCGGAGAAGGAATTATTTTGTGGGACGTTTTCCCGGCGCAGGTGCTTGCGCACGGCCACCAGCCGCCAACACCGGGCTGATTGATTAAATCCCGTTGGGATTTCTAGCGTATTTGAATTCGCGTCAATTCACATTTCCGGCAGGGCGGCGTTGCCGCGCAGCCCAAACATCAGGGCGGCGCAGCAGCGACTGCCCTACCAGCGCCGTAGGCGCGACATATTTGTAGAAACCAGAAACAAAACAATCTCAAGCCCCGTCGGGGCGGCATATTCGGTCTTTGCAGACGGCCACCATGTTGTCGCTCCTACGGAGCTTTGGAATTTTTCGCGTGCGCTTCTACAAAGATGCCAGCCCTACGGGCTTTGAAAATAAATCCGTGTGCATCCGTGTGCATCCGTGGTTAAAAAATGTTCGCGTCAATTCGTGAAATTCGTGTCAAAGGTCTTTGATTTCGACACCTCACCCTGACCCTCTCCCCGGTCGAGGCGGAGAGGGAATTTATTTTCTTCATTTCGCGCGTAAAACTTTTAATCCTTGGGCATGGGGATGATTCCCGCCGCAGAACGCGCAAAAGAATTTGGAACGCCAAGACCGATGCGCTAACATTCTTAAAATTTGTTATGGCAATCTCACCGCTCGCAGGCAAACCGGCTCCCAAATCAATGCTCGTGGATCTGGCACGGCTCACGGCCGATTACTACGAGCGCAAACCCGATATTGGTGACGCGACCCAGTTGGTCAGCTTCGGCACGAGCGGGCATCGCGGCTCGTCGCTGAACGGCACGTTCACCGAGGCGCACATCCTCGCCATCACGCAGGCGATTTGTGATTATCGTCGCGGCCAGAACATCAACGGCCCGCTGCAAATGGGCAAGGACACGCACGCGTTGTCGTCGCCCGCGCAGCGCACCGCGCTGGAAGTGCTCGCGGCGAACCATGTCGAGACGGTCATCCAATATGACGAAGGCGTGACGCCGACGCCGGTGATTTCCCGCGCCATCATCGTTCACAATCGCGGACGCAAAACCGGTCTCGCGGATGGCATCGTCATCACGCCCTCGCACAATCCGCCGGAGGACGGCGGCTTCAAATATAATCCAACCAACGGCGGCCCTGCCGACACCGACGTGACCAAATGGGTGCAGGATCGCGCGAATGAATTGCTGCGCGGAAATAATTCCGGCGTGAAAAGAATTTCATTTGAATCGGCATTGAAAGTTTCCACGACGCATGAAATTGATTTCATTTTGCCTTACGTCGAGGATTTGAAAAATGTCGTGGACATGGACGCTATCCGTTCCGCTAATTTGAAACTCGGTGTTGACCCGCTCGGCGGCGCGGCGCTGCCGTATTGGGAGCCGATCAATTCCATTTACAAACTCGACATCAAGGTCGTGAATCCGAAGCTCGACCCGCAATTCGCGTTCATGACGGTGGATCACGACGGAAAAATCCGCATGGATTGTTCCAGCCCGTATGCGATGGCCAGCCTCGTCAGCCTCAAAGATAAATTTCAACTCGCCTTCGCCAACGATCCGGATTCCGACCGTCACGGCATCGTCACGCCGTCCGCAGGATTGATGAACCCGAATCATTATCTCGCGGTGGCCATTGGTTATTTGCTCACGCATCGTCCGCAGTGGAAAGCGAACGTGGCCATCGGCAAGACGCTCGTGAGCAGCAGCATGATTGACCGCGTCGTGAATAAACTCGGTCGCAAATTGTGCGAAACGCCGGTGGGTTTCAAATGGTTTGCGCCCGGATTGTTCGATGGCTCGTTCGGTTTTGGCGGCGAAGAAAGTGCGGGCGCGAGTTTTCTGCGGCGCGACGGCACGGTTTGGACGACGGACAAGGACGGCCCGATCATGAACCTGCTCGCGGCGGAAATCACTGCCGTCACCGGCAAAGACCCCGGCGAACATTTTCGCGAGCTGACGGCGGAATTTGGCACTCCATATTACACGCGCATTGACGCGGCGGCGACGTCGGAACAGAAAGCGAAGTTGTCGAAGCTTTCGCCGGAAGCCGTGAAAGAATCCAATTTGGCCGGCGAAGCAATCACGGCCAAGCTGACCAAAGCACCAGGTAACAACGCCGCCATCGGTGGTTTGAAAGTGGTGACGGCGAGCGGATGGTTTGCGGCGCGTCCGTCCGGCACGGAAAATATTTACAAGATTTACGCGGAGAGTTTTCGCGACGAGACGCATTTGAATTCCATCGTGAGTGAGGCGCAGCAGATCGTGAACAACGCGCTGGCTGTTTCGGGAAAAACTTGATTCGCTGCAGCTCCGGGTTTAATCACTAACGGCAAATAAAGGATTTCAATATGACGACCATCAAACCACTGACTCAACGCGCGGCGTGGAAGAAGCTCGCGGCGCATCACAAGAAAATCAAAGGGCTAGATATGCGGAAATTGTTCGCCGCCGATCCGAAACGCGGCGAACGCATGACCGCCGAGGCCACCGGACTTTTTCTGGACTACTCCAAGAACCGTGTTACCAGCGAGACGCTCAAGCTGTTGTTGAAGCTGGCGGATGAGTCCGGTTTGAAGGCGCGCATCAAGGCAATGTTCAGCGGCGAGAAAATCAACGTCACTGAAAATCGCGCGGTGCTGCACATCGCGCTGCGCGCGCCGAAGAGCGCGACGATTCTCGTGGACGGAAAAAATGTCGTGCCGGAAGTCCACGCTGTGCTCGACAAGATGGACGCATTTTCAAAACGCATCCGCAGTGGCGAATGGAAAGGGTTCACCGGCAAACGCATTGCGAACATCGTCAACATCGGCATCGGCGGTTCTGATCTTGGGCCGGTGATGGCTTACGAAGCGCTGAAGCATTACAGCGACCGCAGTTTGAATTTCCGTTTTGTGTCGAATGTGGATGGAATTGATTTTGTGGAAGCGACGCGCGACCTCGATCCGGCGGAAACATTGTTCATCATTTCATCGAAAACTTTTACGACTTTAGAGACAATGACCAATGCGCAAAGCGCGCGCGATTGGTTGCTAAAAGGGCTTGGCGGAAATCCAAAAGCCGTGGCGAAACATTTCGTCGCGGTCTCGACGAATGCCGAAAAGGTGTCTGCGTTTGGGATTGATACGGCGAATATGTTTGGCTTTTGGGATTGGGTCGGCGGACGTTACTCAATGGATTCGGCCATCGGGCTTTCGACGATGCTGGCGATTGGCCCGGAAAATTTTCACGCCATGCTCGCGGGCTTTCACGAGATGGACGAACATTTCCGCACCGCGCCATTCCAGAAGAATCTGCCGGTGCTGATGGCGTTGCTCTCGGTCTGGAACACGGATTTTCTCGGCGCGGAAACCGTGGCGGTGTTGCCTTACGAACAATATCTGAAACGCTTTCCCGCGTATCTCCAGCAGTTGACGATGGAGAGCAACGGCAAGCACGTCACGCTCGACGGCAAAAAAGTGAATTACCAGACCGGCCCGGTTTATTGGGGTGAACCCGGCACGAACGGCCAGCATTCGTTTTATCAGCTCATCCATCAAGGCACACGTTTGATCCCGTGCGACTTCATCGCGTTCGGTCATGCGCTCACGAAGCTGGGCCGGCATCATGACATTTTGATGGCGAATGTTTTTGCACAGGCCGAGGCGCTGGCGTTCGGCAAAACCGTTGCCGAAGTTAAAGCTGAAGGCACTGCGAATGAGCTTGTGCCGCATCGCGTTTTTGAAGGCAACCGTCCGTCGAATGTCATTCTCGCCAAAAAACTCACGCCGGAAGTTTTGGGCAAACTCGTCGCGCTCTACGAACACAGTGTGTTCACCCAGGGCGTAATTTGGAACATTGATTCGTTTGACCAATGGGGTGTTGAACTTGGAAAAATTCTGGCGCAGCGCATCGTTCCCGAATTGGAAAACAAAACCGAACCGAAATTAAAACATGACAGTTCGACGAATCATTTGATCCGTCGCTATCGCAAAATGAAAGGAACATCATGAACCTACTTGACCAGAAAGAACAACAGCAACGGAAAATCAAGACACAGCCCGGCTTTCTTGCCGCGCTGGATCAAAGCGGCGGCAGCACGCCCAAGGCGTTGATGGCCTATGGCATCGAGGAAAACGCGTGGTCCAACGAGGAAGAGATGTTCGCGCTGGTCCATAAGATGCGCGCCCGCATCATCACCAGCCCCAGTTTCAATGGCGACCGGATTCTCGGCGCGATTCTTTTTGAAGGAACGATGGACCGGGACATCGAGGGGCAACCCACGGCGGACTTTCTTTGGAACCGTAAACGCGTTGTGCCGTTTTTGAAAGTGGACAAGGGGCTTGCCGTTGAAAAAGACGGAGTTCAATTGATGAAACCCATGCCTGATCTCCAAGCACTGCTCAAAAAGGCCGCGACGAAAAATATTTTCGGAACCAAGATGCGCTCGGTCATCAACCATGCCAACGCCGACGGCATCCAGGCCGTCGTCCGCCAGCAGTTCGAAGCGGCTTCGCAAATTCTTGCGACGGGACTCGTGCCGATCATCGAACCCGAGGTGGACATTCATTGCCCGGACAAAGCGAAAGCCGAGGCCTTGCTCAAGGAATCTATCAGCGAAAAACTTGATTCATTGCCTGCGGGAAAAACTGTCATGCTCAAACTGACATTGCCAAATCAGGATGACTTTTACGCTGACTTTGTCAAACATTCGAGAGTTCTGAAAGTCGTCGCATTGTCGGGAGGTTATTCGCGGGATGAAGCCGACGAACGTCTCGTCAGAAATCACGGTGTCATCGCGAGTTTTTCGCGGGCATTGAGCGAGGGTTTGTCGGCTGAACAATCTGATGCGGAATTTGACGCCGAGCTTGATTCAGCCATTCAGAGCATTTACGAGGCATCCATTACGTAAACCAAGTGCAGAGGTTCAGCTAACGCCAAATTAACAACAACAAGAAAGGAATAAAATATGCAACTGGGAATGGTGGGATTGGGCCGGATGGGCGCGAACATGGTTCGCCGGCTTGTCCAGACGGGACATCGCTGCACTGTTTACGATACGTTTCCCAAAGCGGTTGAGGATTTGGCGAAGGAGGGAGCGACTGGCAGCGTATCGCTTGCCGACTTCGTGAATAAACTCGAAAAGCCGCGCGCCATCTGGCTGATGGTTCCGGCGGCCGTCGTGGACAAGACGATTTCCGACCTTCTCCCTTTGCTTGCCGCAGAAGATACACTGATTGACGGCGGCAATTCTTATTACGTTGACGACATTCGTCGCGCCAAAGAGCTGTCGGCAAAAAAAATCCATTATGTTGACGTCGGCACGAGCGGTGGCGTGTGGGGTTTGGAACGCGGTTACTGCATGATGATCGGCGGCGAAAAAAACATCGTGGCTCGCCTCGACCCGATTTTCGCCACGCTCGCGCCGGGCATCGGCGACATCGCGCGCACGCCGGGGCGCGAAAAATTGGGCGGCACTTCGGAACAAGGTTACTTGCATTGCGGCGCAAATGGCGCCGGACATTTCGTCAAGATGATCCATAATGGCATCGAATACGGCATGATGGCGGCGTATGCCGAAGGTCTGGGAATTTTGCGCGAGGCGAACATCGGCAAACAGCAGCACGAAATTGACGCCGAGACGACGCCATTGCGCGAGCCGGAAAATTACCAATACGATCTTAATCTCGCCGACGTCACAGAAGTCTGGCGGCGCGGCAGCGTGATCGCGTCATGGCTGCTCGACTTGACGGCGACTGCGCTGGTTAAAGATCCTGCGCTCGCGGGATTTGCCGGGCGAGTTTCCGATTCGGGCGAGGGGCGCTGGACGATCAAGGCGGCCATTGATGAAGGCGTGCCTGTGCCAGTGCTGACTACGGCGCTCTATGAGCGTTTCAGTTCGCGCGGTAACGCGGATTTTCAGGACAAGCTGCTCTCGGCCATGCGCTACGAGTTCGGCGGCCATTTGGAAAAAACTTCAAAATAAAAATAACCCGGAAAGCAAATCATGGTTCAAGCCGGGCTTGTTCTAAAATTTCTTCCAACCACTGTTCCAATCACGCTGCCGATGATGGCTCCGGCTGTGAATTCAGAGAACCAATGGATGGTTACAGAGACGCCGAGGCCGATGTAGAACGCATAGAGTAATGCAAAGAAAACCAATATCTTGTTTTTAGGATAGAGCATGATCAGGCAGACCATCATGGCAAACGTAACCGTGGTATGCGACGACGGCCAGCCCCAGAATACGCCGCCTTTGAGTAAACCGAATTGGAAACCATGACTGGTATCAATCAGTGAACCTTCATTCACCGCCGACATTCTGAAACCCCGGAATGGTGGCGGCAGGCGTCCGGTGAATGCCTTGTAGCCGCACGATATAAGATAGCCGAGGATAGCCGCCTGTCCCAAAGCCCAGGCCGTCGTGATGATATAGCGGTTCTTTATAATCTCGCCGACAATCAAAATGACCAGAATCATCAAGACAGGCATTACGGTTCCGAGCAGGATGGCCGGCCGGGCGAAATGATGAAACGCATCTCCCCGCGTCGAAAGATAATAAGACCAGTCGAAGCCGGACATGACGATTATGATCGTCAGGACAATGGCCAGCGCGTGCCAGAGGAGATTGCGACCGCTGAAGATGGCGATGATATTTCGTGGAAGCCGATGCAAAAGTTCAGGCATTTGCCCATGATAGCCTGATGCAAGTCTAGTCGCACGAGTTTTTAAGTTGCGCCGTCTTTTTCACCCTTGGTTTAACTATAGGAAATTAAAGTGGTGAGTATTACTAAATACCTGTTGACACTCTTCGCCAAAAAATGTTTTATTGGGCGCCTATGAGTTCTATTACAAGTCTATCAGTTCAACAGTTGCGCAAGGCGGCGGGGTTAAAGGAAAAAATTCAATCACTGGAGAAGGAGCTTGGCCGGTTATTGGGTTCATCCGCGACTCCTGCGGCCAGTCCTGCACCTAAGAAAAAGAAATTCAAAATGAGCGCGGCGGCCAAGGCCAAGATTTCAGCGGCGGCCAAGGCGCGATGGGCAAAAATCAAGGGCAAAAAGCCAGTGGCCAAACCTGCTCCCAAAGGCAAAGGCAGAGGCAAAATGAGTGCGGCGGCCAAGGCCAAGCTCTCCGCGAAAATGAAGGCGTTATGGGCGGCGAGAAAAGCGGGGAAAAAGTAATTGCCATCAGAAAATTGTTTCCGTGCAAGCTGGAGTCTTCATCCGACTCCGGCTTTTTTGTTTTTAGGCAGCGGTTCACATGATTGCCATTCGTCAAAGTGAAGCGTGAAAGCAAAGCGGAGCAGTGGATCGAATTGATTCAAAGAATTACACGGCGATTGGATTGCTGGAAAAGCGGTTGTGAGTCTCTCGCATTTGTCGGACGATTTGATCTGCTACCTCGGGCAACTGTTTCGATGACGACCAAATTTTGAGTGTCGCTGCGGATTGTGACGGCAAACGCATCAATTTTCCGGCCCTGACTGTCCGTGATCATGCACTCCCCATCAACCAAAGTTTGAGGTGACGCCAGCAACTCAATCCGATAGCCGCTGGCTGGCTGTTCCGCTGTCAGAAGACAGGCCGTGACAAATTCCGCTGTCATGGTTTGGCCACCATACTCGAATACGTATGGTTTGCCTTCATAACAATCCCGCAGAACCAGAGTTTCGTCCATCGCCAACTGACGACCTTCTTCCTTTTCATTCAACAGTATTTGTTCTCTATCCATAAAAGTTGTCACGTTTACAGTTTCATTGTCAGTGCATGATTACTAATTACTGGACGGCGGATTACTGCCGCCGGGTGGAACAAAGCCGGGAGCATTGCTACCGCCGGGCATACGAGGGATATAATTGGTGCCGCCGGGCGTGATAAAGCCAGTCGAATTGGTGTTGCCAGGAGTAGCATAGCCGGGAGGATTGGGTCCACCGGGAGTAGCATAGCCTGGATTATTAGGTCCGTCGGGCGTGGCGTAACCGGGGGGATGGGATCCGCCAGGAGTGGCATAACCCGGAGGATTAGGCCCGCCGGGTGTGGCATAGCCGGGATGGCTGCCCGCACTGGAACCTGTGCCGCCGTTTTGGGCAATCACCCAGGTTGATAAACTAAAAAGAATTGTCAGAATCGCGATTTTGATTTTCATAATTTTAATGTTAGTGCGTTTTAATCAGCAATGCCGATGCCACCAACCATTTTGAAATTTACGCCCGTTAAAATCAGGAATAGCGAAGCCTACTCCATGAAAGATGCTTTTTGCTTTCCCGCAAATTCTGCAATTTGCAAACTCCATTTGTCTTTTTGCATTCTTTCTTTATATGACTCATATCGAACTTGTTTTCGCAAGATTGATTTACAGTCCACATCATTCGAGACTCCCGGAAATATTTGAAGATTATTGGAAATTGGCAGTCACCTGTGTTAGAAGTTAAAATATGGTTAAAATAAAATCTTACGCCGCGCGCAGTGCGAAATCACCGCTCGCGCCTTCTTCCATCCACCGCCGCACGCCGGGAAAACATGACGTGCAGATTGAGATTCTTTTTTGCGGTGTGTGCCATTCGGATGTCCACACCGTCCGCAATGAATGGGGTCAAACGACGACTTATCCCTGCGTTCCAGGCCACGAAATTGTCGGGTGCGTGACGCAGGTCGGCGCGGCGGTGAAAAAATTCAAGCCCGGCGATCTGGCGGCGGTCGGTTGCATGGTGGATTCCTGCCGCAAATGCTCGAGCTGCCACGAACATCTCGAACAATTTTGCGAAAAGGGCGTGACGTTCACTTACAATTCGCCGGACAAGAAAAGCGGCGGCACCACTTACGGCGGTTATTCGCAAAATATTGTGGTGGATGAAAATTTCGTGCTGCGCGTGCCGAAGAATCTGGATTTGGCCGCTACTGCGCCGTTGCTTTGCGCGGGCATCACGACGTATTCGCCGCTGCGCCATCACAAAGTTGGCAAAGGCCAGAAGGTTGGCATCGTCGGGCTTGGCGGACTCGGCCACATGGGCGTGAAACTGGCGAACGCATTCGGCGCGCACGTCGTCGTCTTCACCACGTCGCCGGATAAAAAACGCGATGCGAAGCGGCTTGGCGCGCATGAAGTTGTCATTTCTAAAAATGAAAAGGAAATGGCGAAGCACGCGAACAGTTTTGATTTCATTCTCGACACGGTGGCTGCAAAACACGACATCAACGCGTATCTGAAATTATTGAAGCGCGACGCGACGCTGGCGCAGGTCGGCGTGCCGCCGCATCCGTTGGAAGTGGAAGTTTCCAACCTGATCTTTGGTCGGCGCAAATTCACCGGTTCGCTCATCGGCGGCATCAAGGAGACGCAGGAGATGCTGGATTTTTGCGGCAGGCATGGCATCACGTCTGACATTGAATTGATTCCGATCCAGAAAGTCAACGAAGCCTACGAACGCCTGCTCAAGAGCGACGTGAAATATCGCTTCGTGATTGACATGGCTTCGCTGAAATAAATTTGCCGTGCGCGTTGCCTTTTTGAAGCCAACTCATTTTCAGAAGAATACAATCACGGTTGACGAATCCACCGGCAGGGTGTTCCTTAACGCGGGCAAATTCGGCACGGCCAAATTGGATGGCTGGAAGTAAATTTTTATTTGGTAAAGTGCTTCCGATTTAATTCGATATGCAAAAAAAATACCTTTTACTCTCGCTCATCGGCGCAGTCCTGTTCTGCGGCTGCGACAAGCAGACCAAGATCAATTCCGCAAAGATTGAAATTCTGTCGCAGAAGATTGTTCAACTTGAGCAAAGCCAGTCCAAACAATTGGCGGTGATCCAATCACAACTGACCTCGCTGGCACCCATGCTGGACAAGATGAATAATTATTACTTTGAAAAGAATCACGACGACGCGTTTTTCTATCACACCAACACATTGTATCTGCTGTTGACGGTGGGCCAAAAGATCGAGTCGCAACTGCAGGTGGCCGACACCGAACGTGTCGCGCAAAATTCGCTGGCAAATTTTTATCATACCAACCAGACGGCCACGATCTATCTCTGCACCGCGCAGATTGAAGATGCCATGACCGGACAGGAAATCCGGATTGAGAATAACGTCAATGCCGAAACCAGCCGGGCAAGCGCGGCCTTGGGCGGGGAATTGCTGAAACAAATAAAATCGTCGGCACCCGACGCGGCTGAAATTGCGCGGCGGAAGGAAATGGAAACTGACGTGGCTCAAATCAAACGCGACATTGATATGATTAAAGCCCGGCTGGGAATTACCAACCAGCCTGCCGCCCGGCCTTGATGGAGTGTTCCAAGTTGCGCCGCCAGTCACGGCTGATAACATTTTGTCGTGGATGAAATCCAAATGAACAAATCGCGCGCCCAACATCGGACCGGTAAAAAAATTTACCTCCGATTTTTTTGTCGTCCCGTTTTTCTTTGCTTCGCACTTCTTGCGCTGGCCTTGAGTGGTTGTTCATTTCTGCGCCTTCACAGCCCGCCACCGAAAGCCCATGTTACTTCCATGCAATTGACCAATGTGACAACCGGGCCGGTCACATTCCCGGTGTTGCAGGCGCAGGTCATGCGCTTTGCAGATACTTATGTGGCCACGATTGCCCAAGCTTGTGACGAAATCAGCGCGCAGGCGACCAACTCGGAAGTTCGCCTCAAAGCCTTGCGCTGGAAATTGGGGCAGGCCACGTCCGCTTACACCGACGCCGCCGGACAAAACCCGGCGGTCAACGCGCTGGATATGCTGGTATTGGTGAGCATTTCCAGGATGGTGGTGGAAGATCACGGCGTCGAGACTTATGGCAGCGCAGTTTTGCCGCTGCTGGAGGCGCAGCGCAATCTGGAGACAAACGCATGGACGTTGGCGGGCGGCTTGCTTAAACCGTCCCAACAAAAAGAATTGCAGGACATGATCCAGGAATGGCGGCAAAAAAATCCCGATCAACGCTATATTGGGCAAATCCGTTTCCGGGAATTTGTGACGGCGCTGGGCCGAAGTCCAACGCCGGCAAAGGCAGCGCCCACGAGTCTTTTCAGCTTGCTGTATCTCGACCCGCTGGCCGGCCTTGATCCCACTGCTGCGGCCATTGAACAAACCCGCGAACTCGGCGAACGCGCCATGTATTACACCCAGCGGATGCCCACCTTGTTAAGCTGGCAGGCGGAAGCGCTGGTAGCTCAAGTCGCCAATCAGCCGGAATCAAAACAAGTGTTGACCGATGCAAATCGGCTTGCCGCGTCTTCCGAAATTTTTGCGAAGACCGCGCAACAATTGCCCGAACTCCTCAACGACACGCACTCGACGCTCAATTCGGCCAGTGATGCGGCAACGAACATCAACGCCGCCATCAAGTCGCTTCAGGAATTTGTCCAATATGTTTCCGCGACCAACGCAAGTCCGACCTCTGACGCCACGAATCGTCATCCATTCAATGTGCTTGATTACGGCACGGCGGCTTCGCAGATCGGCGCTGCGGCGAACAATCTCAACGCGTTGCTTGCTTCGGTCAACCACAGCGCGCCGCAATTGGAAAAGTTGAGCCAGCAGACAGCGGCGGATGCCGACCGCGTGGTGCAACATACGTTTCGGCTGGGACTGGTTTTGATTTTAATTTTACTGGCTGGCTCGGTGGCGGCGGGACTGGTTTATCGGGTTCTGGCGAACAAATTGACGAAGGATGAGCGCGCACCTTGACTATTCAACGCGGTCTCCACTTGAGATTTTTTTCAGTTCGGTTATTCTAGTGTCGGTTTTGGAAGGGCGGAGAATCGCTTTCGGCGAGAGCCGGAAGAGGAAAGTCCGAACACCGCAGGGCATGATGCCGCGTAACTCCGGTTTGGCCGGAGATACACGCGGGCGGAAAGCCGGAAGGCTTTTCGACGGAAAGTGCCACAGAAAATCAGACCGCCGCAGTCCGTTCGATGCGGCAAGGGTGAAAAGGTGCGGTAAGAGCGCACCGCGCGAAGCGCAAGCGACGCGGCACGGAAAACCCCATCGGGTGCAAGGCCAAATAGGAAACCCAGGAGTTGCCCGCTCCGTGTTTCGTGAAAGCGAAACAGGTTTCGGGTATCGGTCGCTAAGACAAATGATTCTCTCCGTCCGCAAGGACGCAGACAGAATTCGGCTTATAGCCCTTCCAAAACCATTTTCAATTTTTCGGCGGCCAGTTCAAATTCTCCGTTCCCTTGCCGCCTTGAACCGGCGAAAATTTCTGCGGTGCTAAAACCGTCGGTGCGCTCAAATTGCCGGTGCGATCCACGGCGCGGATGGAAATGGCGTCGGGCGCGGCATTGAAAAAATTATGCGTTGTCTGGCTGCTAGGTAGAATTTCCGTCGTCCAATTTTCGTTGGTGCGGAATTGAAAAACCCAGAGCCACGCCGGTTCGGCGCCGGCATTTTCCCAGCGCGCGCTCACGACGGAATTGTTATCCGACCTGACGGCGAGCTTCGGCTTGTCCGGCAAAATGAAATCCAGCCACGGCGACGGCGGCACGAGCGCGGTCTGGCCGTATTGCGCGCGCACCGAGTCATTCAGCGCGTGATTGTCCAAAACGCTGCGCAGGTGATAAAAAATTTCCCCGCCCGCGCCGGGTTGCGCGCGGATGATTTTGATCTGCCGCGCGATTTCGTCCGTTGTGAATTTTCCGCCCGTGGCGACGGCATTCAATCCCGGCCAGAGATTGCGGCCTTTGACGTTTTGTTGCGTCCACCAGATGAGCAGTTGCGGAAAACTTTGCTGTGGCGCGTCCACGGCCCAATAAAGTTGCGGCGCGCAATAATCCAGCCAGCCTTTGGCCAGCCACAGGCGCGAGTCGGCGTAAAGAGTTGCGTAGGCATCAAGGCCGCGGATTTGCGATGGATTTTGCGGACGCCAGATGCCGAACGGGCTGACACCGAATTTTACCCACGGCTTCGCGGCCTTGATGGATTGATACGCGCTCTGGACGAACTGGTTCACGTTCTGCCGCCGCCAGTCGTCGCGCGCGAGGCCATCTGGCAAACCATATTTTTTCCAGGTCGCGTAATCGGGGAAATTTATTTCACTGCCATCAAAATTTTTCTCCGGGTAGGGATAAAAATAATCGTCGAACTGCACGCCGTCCACGTCGTAGCGTTTCACGACATCCATGATGACGCGCAAAACATTTGTGCGCACGGCAGGTTCGCCCGGGTCGAGCCAGAGCTGGTCGCCGTATTTGCGGACAAGTTCGGGATGCGTCTTGGAAATGTGATTTAGCGCGGCGGGCGATTTGGCGTCCGGATGCCGCACGCGAAATGGATTGAACCACGCGTGCAGTTCAAGTCCGCGCTTGTGACATTCCCCGATGGCGAAAGCGAGCGGATCGTAAAACGGCGACGGCGCCTTGCCCATCGTGCCGGTGAGATATTCCGACCACGGCTCCAGCGGCGAGGCGTAAAATGCGTCGCACGCTGGGCGCACTTGAAAAATGATCACGTTGAGATGCAGTTGCACTGCGCGGTCGAGCAGCGAAATCAGTTCGGCTTTTTGTTCCGCGACCGTGAGGCCGGGTTTGGACGGCCAGTCAATGTTCGCGACTGTCGCGATCCACGCACCGCGAAACTCGCGCGGCGGTTGCGGCAGCGTCAGGGAAACCGGCTGGTAAATTTCATTCGCCGCAAAAAGGATTGCGGGCAAAAACAAAACCAACGCGGATAAAATGCTGGCTCGAAATTTCATTGAGTTGCGCCTGCAATTTAATGGCAAACGGCCATTGGCAAAGTTTTTTTCGAGACTTTCGCAACAGGAGCGCGGGCGGCCCGCCTGCGAAATTCAAAACCAAGCAATATGCGAACGAGCCAATTGCACGCGGCAATTTGCAGAAGTTTTTTCGATAAAACGCGGAGTATTTATGAGGCTTTGGACAAATCGCGCCATTTTTATTTTGACAGAAATCGGCGGGCGTGTTTAGCTCTTTCCGTTGCAGCCGAAGTCTGGCTTCCTTCCTGAAGCGGACGCGGGAGACCCAAATTCCGAAGAAATTCGGACGGGGCGAACGAAATCAGGCAACTGATTTCAAGGCCACTTTCAAGGCCAAGCCCGACAGCTAATCTCGCAGGCAGTTGGAAGGGCGATCCTCTGGAGACGCGATGCGTTTCTTCACGTTCACCCAAGCTGATCAACCGTAAAATGCGGTTGAAGAAAGACGTTTTGTGAATATGCGTAACTGGTTTGGCTCGGTAAAAAACGTGGTGATCGGGCGTGCGCGAAATCTTTCCGACGCCAGTTTGTTCCATAAAACGTCGCTCATCGCGCTGCTGGCATGGGTGGGTTTGGGAGCGGACGGATTGTCGTCGTCATGCTACGGCCCGGAAGCGGCGTTTGTGGCGTTGCATGACCACACGTTTTTGAGTCTGTTCGTCGCCGCCGCTTCGATGCTGACCATCATCGTCATCTGCGCAAGCTATTCGCAGATCATCGAATTATTTCCCACGGGCGGCGGAGGTTATCTGGTCGCGAGTAAATTATTATCGCCCACGGCCGGCGTGGTTTCCGGCTGCGCGTTGCTCGGCGATTATGTGTTGACGATTGCCATCAGCGTGGCGAGCGGCACGGATGCGCTGTTCAGTTTGCTGCCGATGAACTGGGCGACGGCCACGAATAAAATGGAATTTGCAGCGGGCGGCGTCGGTTTTCTCACTTTGCTGAATCTGCGCGGCGTCAAGGAATCGGTAATGCTTTGGTTGCCTGTTTTTTTTCTTTTTATCGCCACGTTCACCTTCGCCATTTTTTATGGAATCATTTCGCACATCGGTGATTTGCCGGCCATCGCGCACGGGCTGGTGTCGGACGTGCGGGTGGATCATTCGGAAATCGGAATGTGGGGATTGATCGTCGTGATTTTGCGCGCTTACAGCCTGGGCGCCGGCACTTACACGGGCATCGAGGCGGTGAGCAATGGCCTGTCCGCGTTGCGCGAGCCGCGCGTGCAGACCGGCAAACGCACGATGGTCTACATGGGAACTTCGCTCGCATTTGTCGTCGGCGGTTTGCTGCTGACGTATTTGTTGTATCACGTCACGCCGGTTGCGGGAAAAACTTTGAACGCCGTTTTGCTCCAGCAAATGACCTTGGCGTGGCCGGGCTGGCTCGGAAAAAGTTTTGTGGTGGCCGCGCTGGTTTCATCGGCGGCATTGCTGTTCATCGCGGCGCAGACCGGATTTCTCGGCGGCCCGCGCGTGCTGGCGAACATGGCTGTTGACCGCTGGATGCCGACGCGTTTTGCCACGTTGAGCGACAGGCTGGTGACGCAGAACGGCGTGCTGTTGATGGGCGCGGCGGCGCTGGCCGTGGTTTTGTTCACGCAGGCGGCGGTGAGCATCCTCGTCGTGCTTTATAGCATCAACGTCTTCATCACCTTCAGCCTTTCGCAGCTCGGCATGGTGCGGCATTGGTGGACTGAACGTGCGAACACGTATGCGTGGAAAAAGAAATTATGCATCAACGGTTTTGGCCTGCTGCTCACCGGTGGAATTTTGATCTCGCTCTGCATCGTGAAATTTTTTGAAGGCG
Source organism: Verrucomicrobiia bacterium (assembly GCA_036268155.1). GTDB lineage: Bacteria > Verrucomicrobiota > Verrucomicrobiia > Limisphaerales > UBA11358 > UBA11358. The sequence goes on from DATAUQ010000104.1 coordinate 20,670, forward strand.
GCTGGATCACGCTGCTGGTCACGGGAGTTCTGATTTGCGCGGCGTTCCGCATAAAACGCCACTACGCTAAAACACAAGTCCAGTTGCAACGGCTCAACGAACTCGTCGCCGCCGCCACCAGCAACGACCCGACCGCGAATGTTGCGGAAAGTTCCGCGCCGGCCTGCAATCCCAACGGTCGCACCGCCGTGTTTCTCGTCAACGGTTTCAACGGCCTCGGCTTGCACACGTTGCTGGCGGTGATGCGGATGTTTCCGAAAGTTTATCAGAATTTTGTCTTCGTGCAGGTCGGCGTGCTGGACGCAGGAAATTTCAAGGGCGCGGCGGAAGTGGAAAATTTACGCGACCATTCGCAGCGCGAAGTGGAACGCTACGTCGCCTATATGCGGCGGCACGGATTTTACGCTGAATCGCAGATCGCGCTAGGCACGGACATTGTGGATGAAGCGGCGAAATTGTGCGACGCCGTCGCGCAGCGTTTTCCACAGGCGCAATTTTTCGCGGGACAGCTGGTGTTCCAGGACGAAAGCCTCGTGACACGCCTGCTGCACAATCACACTGTCTTTGAATTGCAGCGTCGGCTCTACCGTCACGGCTGGCCGATGCTCATTTTACCGATTCAGGTTTGAAATGAATTTGCCGCGCATACGAACGTCCAGTGCCGGCTGGCTTCATCAGGCGCGTGTTCGCGTGATCACTTGGTGGCCGGTCAAGATGATCGGCACGGCTTTGATCATGACGGCGTTTTTTGTCGCCTACTTCTGGGTGCTCAATCATCCATTTTTTCCCGTCACCACCATGCCGGTCACCGCGATTGACCGGCTGATCGGTTTCCGGCCCGAAGCGTTGCCGCTTTATTTGTCGCTCTGGTTTTATTTGTCGCTCGCGCCCGCGCTGTTGATGGATCGCCGGGAAATCATGTCTTACGGCGTCGTCACTGTCGGAATGAGTGTCATCGGCCTGGGGATATTTCTTCTCTGGCCGACCACGGTGGCGCGAACTGACATGGTCTTGTCGCAGCATTCAACATTCGCCTTTATCATGGCGGCTGATGCCGCGGGCAATGCCTGTCCCTCGTTGCATGTGGCTTTTGCCGTGTTCACCGCCATCTGGCTTGCGCGCATTTTGCGGCAGATGGACACCGGGCGATTCTTGCGCGCGTTGAACTGGCTGTGGTGCCTGGGCATTCTTTATTCCACGGTCGCCATCCGTCAGCATGTCGTGCTCGACGTCCTCGCCGGAGCCGGGCTTGGGGCAATCGTCGCCATGCTGCATTTGCGCTGCCTGCGTGCTTCAAATTGATTTGCTTCTTCGGAAAATAAAAACGCCCGCGATTTTCAAATCGCGGGCGTTTTTTGAATTCTTAATCGTTCAAGCCACTTCAGCAGTTTCGAGGAAGCCTTGCAAATGGCGCACGCGCGTCGGGTGGCGCAATTTCCGCAATGCCTTTGCTTCAATCTGACGGATGCGTTCGCGCGTGACGTTATACATCTTGCCGATCTCTTCGAGCGTGCGTTCGTAGCCGTCAATCAGTCCGAAACGCATTTCGAGAATTTTCCGTTCGCGTTCGGTCAGGGTCGTCAGCACGTCGCTCAATTTTTCGCGGAGCAAACTATAGCTCGTCACTTCGGACGGATTTTCCGCCGACTTGTCCTCGATGAAATCGCCGACGCTCACGTCGCCATCATCACCGACGGGCGCGTGCAGTGAAACGGGTTGTTGCGCCATCTTAAGCAGCGCGTGGATGCGTGAAACCGGCATGTGCATTTCGTCGGCCAATTCCTCCGGCGTCGGTTCGCGGCCCAGCTCCTGCGTCAATTGCTTCTGAGCGCGCCAGAGTTTGTTCATGATCTCAATCATGTGAACCGGAATGCGGATCGTGCGCGCCTGATCCGCGATGGAACGCGTGATGGCCTGCCGAATCCACCAAATCGCGTAAGTGGAAAATTTATAGCCACGGCGATATTCGAATTTCTCGACACCTTTCATCAAACCGATATTGCCTTCTTGAATCAAATCCAGAAATGACTGGCCGCGGTTTGTGTATTTCTTCGCGACGGAAACGACGAGGCGCAAATTCGCCTCGGCCATGTGCGTCTTGGCCTTAAGGCCGCGGTCGGCGGCGGCTTTCAGCGCTGTGAATTGTTTGACGAATTCTTCGCGCGGCATCCGCACGAATTGTTCCAGCGTCGAAATTTTGGCGTGCTCCGCTTCCAACGCGGCGCGGCGCTCGGCGGTCGTGCGTTGCGCCTCGAGTTCCTGGATGTGCCGCGTGCTGGCCTGAAATTTGTCGTAGATGTTGCCCGCGACGACGATCATTTCCTCGACGACTTTTTGTTTATAAAAAAACTTGATGAACATCTCCTGCAGCTTCGCGCTCATTTTTTTCAACTCGCGCTGCATCTTTTCCTTGCGGCTTTTTTGCTGGGATTTCTGCCAGCTAAAATACTTTTCGTCCACTTTCTGGTCGAAGGCGCGCAATTTTTTGATGAACTTGCGCAAGTCGCGCAGATGGCCTTCGCGGTTGGCGACTTTTTTGTCAACAATGACGCGGTCGAAACGCTCCTTCGGCGGTTCGGACAAAAGTTTTTCCGCGATGGCGATGTGTTCCTTTGCCGTGAAACCGAGTCCGTAAATGATCGCCTTCATCGCGACTTCTGCTTCCTCGATTTTTTTGCAGATTTCCACTTCCTGTTCGCGCGTGAGCAAAGGGACTTTGCCCATCTGGTTCATATACATGCGAACCGGGTCGTCGAGAATTTCGAGGCGCGAATCGTCTTCCACCTCTTCCGGTTGCGCGGGTTGTTTGCCGCGATCGGAGCGCTCGGCTTCGGCCTGATCCATGACGATTTCAACATCCAGGCTCCGCAGCTTGCTCAATAGCGCGTCGAGATCGTCGGGACTTAAATTGTCCGGCAGAATATCATTGATGTCGTCGTAAGTGACGTAGCCGTGTTCCTGACCGAGATGCACGAGCGTCTTGATCGTCTCGGTCAAATCCACCGAGAATGCCGGCGGCGTCGAGCCAGTCGCGCTCGGCTGGCCGTTGGTCGGCAATTTTTGCGCCGCCGCCGCAATGGTAGTGGCCGTGTGCTTCGCGTTGCCGTTCGCTTCCGGCGGCTTGGCCGCCGCGCGTTTCGCGTTTGAAGTGATGACAAAACGCCGCCGCACCGGAGCCGTTTTGACGCCCGCTTTTGGTGCGCCATCGCTTTTGCGGCTGCGCGACGCCTTGTTCGGCACCGATGATTTTCTTTTCAGCATAAAGTATGAGACTCAAATAATCCGCTTCAGTTCAGAGAAATATGGACGATTTCCGCCTGCGAACGCCGCCACTCCCGACAAATGTGCCTTCACCCATTGAACTTCGGGAGATTGCGACCAGAAGACTGACGCCCCGCCATACTAGCCCCTTTTGCAGGAAATTCAAGCATAATCGTAACTGAACTGACGTAAGGCAAAAGCTGCTGAATTAAGGAAAATCAGAGTGCTTTGGCTTGAAACATGGAAAATTCAAAAATCAAACCCGCACCCGCACTTGGGCGACATCGCGTGCAATTTGCTCGCGTAATTCCCTCCCCGACGAGAATTTCTGCTCCTCGCGCAATTTCTCGCCGATTTCAATTTCCAATTCCTCGCCATAAAGTTCAACGTTGAAATCCAGCAGGTGCGCCTCGACTCGAAGTTGCGGCTTCGCCGAAGCAACCGTCGGACGCAAACCGATGTTGAGTGCGACGCGATAAAATTGCCCCTTCAGTTTTGTGCAGCCGGAATAAACTCCGTTCGGCGGGAGAATCAGATTTTCCGCGTCAAGATTCGCAGTCGGAAAACCAAGTTTGTGGCCGAGCTTGTCGCCTTCAACCACATGGCCTGAAATCGCGTAAGTCCGCCCAAGCATCTGGCTCGCGGCATCAAAATTTCCAGCGCGAATTGTTTCGCGGATTCGCGTGCTGCTGACAACTTGTCCGTCGAGCGAAACGGACGCGAGTCCGTGGACTTGAAAACCAATTTCGCTGCCAAGTTTTTTTAGCAACGCAACATCGCCACTGCGTTTGTGGCCGAAAACAAAATCCGACCCGACGCAAATGCTGTGAATTTTTCCGAAATCGCGCGTCAAACTGCGGATGAATTCCTCGCCCGTTTGTTCACTGAATTTTTTGTCGAATTGAATCAATAAAATTGCATCCGCGCCGAGCGATTCAATCGCCCGCAATTTTTGCGGCAGCGAATAAATCAACGGCGGAACTTTTTTCGGCGCGACAATCACATTCGGATGTTTATCGAAAGTCAGAACAACCGAAATTGCATCGTGCTGGCGCGCATCGGAAATTGTCTGGCGGATGATTTGCTGATGGCCGAGATGCACGCCGTCGAAAAAGCCGATCGCAAGGCAGACTTTTCTGCCTTTGGCTTTCAATTCATTTGCGGCGTGGATGATTTTCATGACGCGGCCAGTTTCAGAAATGGAATCACTCTTTTTTCCAAATCGTTTGATGACAGATTCAAAATTTCGTCAAGTCGTTTCGCGTCGGCGACGTCAAATTTTCCCGAAACGCTTCGGCGCAACATCGCCAGATGCGCGCCACAGCCGAGTTTCTGGCCGAGATCATGTGCGATGCTGCGGACGTAAGTTCCCTTCGTGCAGGCGACGCGAAATCCGCCAAGCGGCTCGGAATAATTTGTGAAACGGAAATTGTAAATATGGATTAGTCGCGGCTCTCGCACGACTTCGATGCCTTTGCGCGCGAGTTTGTAAAGCGGCACGCCGTTCATTTTGATGGCCGAAACCATCGGCGGCATTTGCATCTGGTCGCCGATGAACTTGGCGGCTTCTTCGTTCAATCCTCCGAGCGTCAGCGGCGGAACAGGTTTTGTTTCGAGGATTTCGCCGTCGGCGTCGTAGCTGTTTGTCGTCTCGCCGAATTTTATTGTGCCTTCGTAGACCTTGTCGTCGCCCATCAATTTTTCAGAAAGTTTCGTGCCGCGACCAAGGACGATGATGAGCAGTCCGGTGGCGTTCGGATCGAGCGTGCCGCAATGGCCGACTTTTTTGATCTGAAAACGTCGGCGGATGGCGTCCACGACATCGTGCGACGTCGGGCCAACGGGCTTATCAATGAGAATGGCACCGTCGAGTGCGGAGAAATCTTGCATGGCAAATTATTTCGCCACCTTCAGCGCACGCTTCACGGCGGCAATGACTTTGCGTTGCGCCGAAAGCGGTTTGCCGGGAATCCGCGCGCCCGCCGCCGCTGAATGTCCGCCGCCGCCGAATTGCGCGGCGATTTCGTTCACGTTCACCTTGTCGCTTTTCGAGCGCAGGCTGATACGCGTAAGTTCGGGTTCGATTTCCTCGAAGACGCACGCGATCACGACCGGCTCGATGGCGCGGATATGGTCAATGAGCCCTTCGGAATCGTTGCTCTCCGCGCCGGTGCGCGTGAAGTCAGCTTTCTTCAGCCACAGATAAGCAATCTGGTCGTTGTGCGCGAGGCGGAATTTGCTGTAGACGTGCTTGAGCAACCGTGCGCGGGAGAGCGGATAGCTTTGATAAACTTCATCGCCGATCTTTGCGAGATTTGCGCCGCGCGTGACGAGTTCTGCGCCGATGTGAAATGTGCCGGGCCGCGTGGTCGGATATTGAAACGAGCCGGTGTCGGTCGAGACGGCGGTGAAAAGATTGTCGGCGATGAGTTTGGTGATCGGCCAGCGCGCGACTTTGAGCAGGCGGAAAATCAATTCGCCGGACGAAGCTTCCCGCGCGGAAACCCAATTGATGTCGGCGTAGCGCGTGTTGCTTTCGTGATGGTCAATGTTAATGAACATTTTCCGGTCGGCGATGCAGTCGCCGGCCTTGCCGAGCCGTTGAAAGCTCGCGCAATCGGTCGCGATGACGCAGTCGAATTTATGGCCATGCTTCGGTTTCTGGAACAGGCCGTCGGGATCGAGAAATTTTAATTTCTGCGGGACGGAATCCTCGTTCCAGACGGTGACTTTTTTTCCTTCGTTGATGAGTGCCAGAGCGAGGCCGAGCTGCGAGCCGATGCAGTCGCCGTCCGGCCGGACGTGGCCGACGATGCAAAATGTCTTATGCTCGCGGATGACTTCGAGAATGCGGTCAATGATTTTGGGATAGCTTTTCATTCTTCGCTGCGTGGTTCTTCGGTCGGGCCGCTGTCAACGGGAGAGGTTTTTTCCAGTTCATCCAGGATTTGCAAAACGCGGTTGCCGCGCACGATGGAATCGTCGAAAACAAATTTCAGCGTCGGCGTGTATTTCAAAACGATCGAGCGCCCGACCAAGCTCTGGATGCGGATGCGATGCTCGGTGAGCAACTGGAAGCCGCGCTTCTGCTGTTCGGCATTGCCGAGGATGCTGATGAAGACGACCGCAGATTTCACGTCGCCTGCCACATCCACGTCGTTGACGGAAATCAAGCCGGCCTCGTTGACGTGGAATTCGCGGCGGATGGCCTCGCCGATTTCCTGCTTCAGCAATTCACGGACTCGTTGGATTCGGAGATTCGCCATTTTTGTTCGTTAAATTGTTAAATTGTTGAATCGTGAACCGATTTAACAATTAAACGGTTCAACCATTCAACGAATCATAATTTCGCTGCAATCTTTTCAATCGCGTAACATTCAATCGTGTCGCCGACCTGGAATTCGCTATAGCCTTCGATGCGGATGCCGCATTCCATGCCCGCGCGGACTTCGTTGACCTCGTCTTGAAACCGACGGAGCGACTGGGAAATGCCCTCGTAAATCACGTCCTTGCGGCGGCGCACACGGACTTTGCCACGGACAATTCGTCCGCTGGAAACCATGCAGCCGGCAACCGGCACGCCTTTGGACAATTCAAAAATCTGGCGAACTTCCGCGACGCCCGTGATGGTTTCACGAGCCTCGGGATCAAGCAATCCGGCCATCGCTTCCTTCACCTGGTCAATCAATTCGTAAATGATCGCGTAAAGTTTAATTTGCACGCCCGCGTGCTTTGCTTTTTCGGCGGCGGTGCTGTCCACGCGGGTATGGAAGCCAAGAATGATCGCGCGGGAGGCGGAGGCGAGCGCCACGTCATTTTCACTGATCGCGCCGACGTCGCTGTGCATAACTTCGAGCGAAACTTTTTCCGCCTCGATCTTGTTGAGTGCTTCGACAATCGCCTCGACCGAGCCTTGCGTGTCGGCCTTGACGACGACCTTGAGCACCTTGCTCTGGTTCGCGGCGAGCGTCGCGAAAAGATTTTCCAGCGTGACTTTTTTATTTTCGTGACCCTCGGCGCGATCCTTGAGAAAGCGCTGCTCGGCCTTGTCGCGTGCGGCTTTTTCATCTTCAACCACGGAAAATTCCAGACCCGCATCCGGCACGCCGTTCAAACCGAGCACACGCACGGCGACGGACGGCCCGGCTTCCTTGAGTCGCTGGCCTTCTTCATTGATGAGCGCACGGACGCGACCGTAAAATTCGCCGCACAAAATAATATCGCCGACATGCAGCGTTCCTTTGCGCACCAGCACTGTCGCGGTCGGACCACCGGCTTCAACGCCGGATTCGATGACATTGCCCTTGGCATTGCGTTCGGGATTCGCCTTGAGTTCGAGCAAGTCAGCCTGAAGCAAAATCATCTCAAGCAATTTATCAATGCCCACTTTCGTCAGGGCGGAACATTCGACAAAAATCGTGTCGCCGCCCCAATCGTCGGGAACCAATCCTTTGTCCTGCAACTGCTGGCGGACGCGCATCGCGTTGGCGTTCGGATGGTCAATTTTATTTACGGCGACGAGAATCGGAACTTTCGCCGCCTTCGCATGGCTCAACGCTTCGAGCGTCTGCGGCATGACGCCGTCATTCGCCGCGACGACGAGGACGACGATGTCCGTGACGTTCGCGCCGCGCGCGCGCATGGAGCTGAACGCCGCGTGGCCGGGCGTGTCGAGAAACGTGATTTGCGCGAGTCCCTTTTTAGTTTCGGGATGCGGCACGGAAATCGTGTAAGCGCCGATGTGCTGCGTGATGCCGCCGGATTCACCCGCCGCGACATTGGCCTTGCGGATCACGTCGAGCAGCGACGTTTTGCCGTGATCAACATGGCCCATGATCGTGACAACTGGCGCTCGCGGCTTGAGTGTTTCCGGCTTGTCCTCGATATCAATTTCGACTTCCTGAATCGGCGCATGAACCACGCCCGCGCCGCGCTCGCGTTTTTCAACTTCAAAACGAAAACCATATTTCGCGCAAAGCTGCTGCGCGATTTTTTCGTCAATCGCCTGGTTCACGGTGGCGAAAACGCCCAAGCCCATCATGTCGGCGATGATTTTGAACGGCTTCTGCTTCAACTGCGTCGCCAGTTCGCGCACGACGATCGGCGGCTTGATGATGATGACCTCGCCGGTCGTGGGTGCGACAAATTTCGGTTGCGCTGGCGCGGCAGGCTTCGGCTGCTCGCGTTGCTGCGGCGCGGGGCGACCGTCGCGACCGCGTTGAAATTGCTGGCGCGAATCGCCGCGCTGTGGCACGCCCGGACGCTGCGGCGGTGATTTGGCGTGGCCACCGGAACGTTCGCTTCCGCGCGGTTGTGGGCGAGGGGACAACTGGATGAAGCCGACCTTCTCGCCGATTTGCGGTCCCGCCGGTTTCGGCGGCGCGTGCAGAATTTTTGGCGTTTCTACAACGGACGGCGAAACGGATTCGCCGTTTTGAATTTTTGTTTCAGCCGCCGGTTCGGGTTTGATTTCCGGTTTAGGTTCAGGCGGCGGCGCGGTGATGAGGACAATTTTTTCCTCGACCGGCGCGGGCTTGGGTTTTTCCTCGACCGGCTTTGGCGCGAGCCGCGCGGCGGCTTCGGGAAAAGTTTTGATCAGTTCTTCTTCGAGCCACTCCGCGCTGATTTTATCGAGCGAGCTGGAGGGAACCTTGGCGGCGGCGATGCCCATGGACTTGGCCTTCTCGAGAATCTGCTTGTTCTCGAGGCCGAGCTTTTTCGAAATGTCGTAAATCCGAACGGGCATAAAATTTTTCAACCGTCGCCGACCAAATTATGCGAATGGCCTTCATGGCTAAATCGCAGAAACAAACTTTGTTCCGGCCTGCGTCATAAAATCAAGTGTTCACGGGCGTTTCACCGACATTCAACGTGCGGCGTCCGGCCTCGGCGCGCGCGGCTTCCAGAATCGCCGCCGCGTTTTCGCCGACCTGCGGGATGTCCGAAATGTCTCCTGCTTCCGCCGACAGCAAATCTTCCAGCCGCGTCACGCCGGCGTGGACGAGCGCGTCGGCCTGTTCGCGCGTCACGCCCGGAATCGCCGCGAGCGATTCAACGGCCTCGGCGACTTTTTCGTCGAAGCCCTTGGTGACGATATGCTCGGCGTCAATGTCCACTTCCCAGCCGGTCAGCCGCGCCGTCAACCGCGCGTTCTGTCCGCGTTTGCCGATGGCGAGTGACAACTGGTCTTCACTGACCATTATTTTCACGCGCTTGCGGGTTTCATCCAACTCGATGGTTTTCAACTGTGCGGGCTCCAGCGCCTTCGTCACAAACGTTTTCACGTCGGCCGACCACGGAATCACGTCCACCTTTTCGTTGTTCAGTTCGCGGACGATGTTTTTCACGCGCTGGCCGCGCATCCCGACGCACGCGCCTACCGGATCAACCTTCGGGTCGCGCGAATAAACCGCCATCTTCGTGCGGAAACCGGGTTCGCGCGCGATGCCTTTGATCTCAATCGTGCCGTCGTTGATTTCCGAAACTTCCAGCTTGAACAGCTTGATGATGAATTGCGGGTCGGCGCGGGACAAAATGATTTCCGGCCCGTGCGGGCCTTCTTCGACGGCCTTGACGTAGCAGCGGATGCGTTCGCCGACCTGATATTCCTCGGTCGGCACGCGCTCGCGGTTCGGCAGCAGCGCCTCGTATTTTCCCAAATCCAGAATCACATCGGAACGCTCGAAACGGCGGACGGTGCCGCTGATGATGTCGCCGACGCGGTCCTTGAACTCGGCGAAGATCAGGGATTTTTCCGCCTGCCGAATTTTTTGCATCAGCGCCTGTTTGGCGAATTGCGACGCGACGCGGCCAAAGTTGGTAGGCGTGACTTCCTTTTCAATTTCGTCGCCGACCTGCGCGTCAGCCTTGATGCGGCGTGCGTCAAAAACCGAAATCTGGTCGTGCTGCGAAATGACTTTTTCCGAGACGATCAATTTAGCGAACGCCTTGATGTCGCCGTTTTTCTGGTCAATCTCCACGCGCAATTCGCGCGCCGGGCCGACAGCTTTTTTCGCGGCGGATAGTAACGCCTCCTGGACAGCGCCGACGAGGACATCACGGTTGATGCCCTTTTCGCGTTCCCAGAATTCCAAAACCGCCAAAAAATCTGCGTTCATAACTTAAACACGGCGTCTATCCCGTCCGCGTCCGGCGAATAAAAAAGCCGGAAGATGTTTATCTCCGACTTTCACCGCTGGCCGAACCAGCCGACTTTACCGTTCTTGATTGATAAGAGTAATTTTTTAACGAGAAGCCGTCAAGCGCAAAGAAACCATTTCAATTCAGGCAAAATCAGGTTTTTGGCTGAAAACTTTTCCACATTTTCGAAGGCAATGAACCGAGAACAATAAATCCAATCTGGCTGACAACAAATCCGAACAGCCACCAAAACGTCGCGTCCGTCCAACCATACGAATGCAATCCGATGCCAAGCATATTCACGCCAAAAAATGACCAGCTCGTGACGATGTTGCCGCCGACGGCGCAAACCGCCAGGCCGCGCTCGCGAATCATTCCGCCCCAGCGCAAATGCAAAATAAGCGCGTTCCACAAAACGATGATGAGCGCGCCGTTTTCCTTCGGATCCCAGCCCCAAAAACGTCCCCATGATTGATCCGCCCAAATTCCGCCGAGAACCGTTCCAACAAAACTGAACAGCGTTGCAAAACAGACGATTGCATAAATCATCCGCGCGAGCGATTTGCGCGTCGCTTCGTCCAAAGTTTTTGTGAACACGCCGCGCACGATGTAAATCAATCCGAGAAATCCCGCGACAAACGTGCTCGCATAACCGAGCGTTACGACGACGACGTGCGTGGCCAGCCAGAAATTCGTGTCGAGAACAGCGCGCATCATTTCCATCGTGTCGCCGTCGAGCGCGAGATTTTGGGCGATGACGAGCGTGATGAAACCGATGCCCGCCGACACGACCGCGCCGATGCCGTTCTTGTGAAATTTTTCCAGAACAAGTCCGAGCACGACCGCGCCCCAGCCGACAAAGATCGCTGCTGAATACAAATTCGTCACCGGCGGACGTCCTTGCAGCACGATTCGATAAATCAAACCCGTCGTGTGAATCGCAAACGCCAGCACAATCAGCCACACCGCCGAACGTCGTAAAGTTTCCGACAAATTGAACCACGAAAAAATCGAGAGCAGTCCCGCGAGAACATAAATGACCATCGCGTTGTAAAACGGCTGCATTTGGTTGAAGAAAACTTCCGCGCGCGATTTCGCCATCGCTTGCGAAAAATCAGGGATCAATAACGAACGATAATCCGCCAGCGCGGAATTGAAACTGGCGACGTCTCCGCTTTTGAAAGCATCAGCCATCGTCGCGTAATCTTGAACCGCCGGAGAAATTTTCTCACCTTTCGCCGCTTCGAGCAAAACTGTTCCAACTCGTTTCCAATCGCCGGAATTATTTTCCGGCGGCACAATCAACGGCGTTTCGAGCTTCGACATGAAATCAAACCGCTGCAACTCGCCGAGAAACGCATTGAAAACATTCGTGTCATAATTTTGTCCCGCTTGCTGCGCGCGCACGGCAGCCGTGCCGGACTGAATCAGATTTTCGTAATCGGCCAGTTCCTGTTTCCAGTTTTCGGCGTTCTGCGGCTGAATTGTATTTTTCAACTGCACATAAAGTTCCAGCCGCTGATGCACTTTCACGACTGCGCGCTCATAAACGCTGCGTTGCGCCGGTTCGATTTTTTCCACGCGTTCATTTTCGGAATCGAACGCCTGGAGCGACGGCGCGATTTGATTCCACGAAAAATGTTCGCCGTCAGAATTTGTCCTGTTCATTTCTGGCAATTTCAAAAACGTGGTCAAATCAGGATTGTCCACGCGAAAAACCGGCCAGTCGTCCGCGATTTGTGGATTCATCATCACATTGGCGAGCCATTCGTCTGCAGAAATGATTTTTTGCGTTTGATACCATTCTTTCCACGGCTCGATGTCGAGCGTTTGCGTTTGGCGGATTTGCAAAAGTGAATTGCGCGCAAGCGAATCCAGCGGCTTCAATCGTCCGTCGAAAACCACCGGCAATTTCCCAAATTCGTTGAACGCAAAATTTTTGTCCTGCGGCGTTTGCAGTTGCCCGAAAAACCACAATGCCATCACGAGCATCAAAACCGCCGGAAACCATTTTTGAAAAATCTTTTTCATTTCGTTTTCCTTTTTGAAATGAAGCCGACGAGGTGGAACATGAATTGCGTCACGAGTCCGGCGGCGACGAGCGCGCAACCCAGATACGGCGTGAGCCACGCCGGATTCCGCACGACTTGCAGCACCGACGACGGCGCGCGCCCGGCCTGCGCCGCCGCCTCGCCCGCGTCCATTTGATATTGATAAAACGTCAGTCCGGCGTAGCGCAGCGGCGCGTTCATGTAAATTTCCACTTCACGATTTTCGCCCGTCTGCGGATTTTGCAAACGCACGCGGCTGCGAAAATCCTTCGGAATGTCCGTGCCGGGATAAATCGAATGCGTCGCCTTCAGCAGCGTCAGCGAAAACGGATGATAAACGCGCTCCGGCCGCAGCGCGAAGGTGAATTGTTTTCCGCCCGCAAAAACAGATTGCGGCTGCGTCAGATCGCCGATGACTTTGCGTGTCATGTCCGCGCCCAATTGCTGCGCGTAGCTTTGCTGTAACGATTCAATCATCGCGCCGTCGCTCATCCAGTCGGAGACAATCCAATCGCCGAGCGAACCGTTTGACGAAATAATTTCAATTTCCGCCGTCGGAACATTTTTATCGTCCATCGTTTTTGTTTCGGCGGCTTGGTGGAAATCAAAATTTGCCGCGACGCCATTGGTCGTCAGCGGCGGTCCGTTTTGCATTATCGGCGCGCGGAACGATGTTTCAGAATTTTCCCAATAACTTTTTACGCGGATTGTGAACGGCAGATTGTCAATTTTCATTTCGCCGCCGCGCGCGAGCAGTTTGTCTGGAATCGCCGTGACTTCACCGCCGTTGACAAAAACCAGTTCGTAATTTCGCGGGCTTTCCGAATACGATTTCGTTTCACCTTCGACAAAACGCATTTGCGTTTCTTTCGCGCGCATATCGGTCACGAG